>NZ_JBHUVA010000098.1:0-20781 GCF_042670805.1 Micromonospora sp. NPDC057141
GTCCGGCCGGGACGGGACCCCCCGGCCGGACCGCGCGGCGGTCAGGGGCGGTCGGTGGTCAGGGGCGGGGCGGCGGCGAACGTGGCCCAGGCGGCCGGCGGGAAGAGCAGCGCCGGGCCAGTCGGGTCCTTCGAGTCGCGGACGGCCACCGCACCGGGTACGACCGCCATCTCCACGCAGGCGCCCTCATCACCGCTGCGGCTGCTCTTGCGCCATCGCGCCGCGGCCAGGGCCGCGCTCGTCGTCGGGTTCATGGTTCTACCGTCCCTTCAGGAGTCGGAGGAGCTGGTCCCGGGTGGCCGCGGGGCTGAGTGCGACCGTCCGCAGGTGCTCCATGATCTTGGTGCAGGTACGCAGGTCGCCGGGCCGGTCGAGGACCATCTGGCCGGCGACGGTTTCCACCGACGCGATGATGGGGTCCTCCGGGTCGGCGAACTCGAGGATGTGCAGCGACCCCCTGGTGCCCCGGTGGTAGCCGGCGGACAGGGGGATCACCTGGACCGTGATGTTGGGCAGCTCCGCCATCTTGAGCAGGTGGTGCAGCTGCGCCTCCATCACGGCCTGGCCACCCACGGGGCGCAGCAGGGCACCCTCGTCGATGATCGCGTCGAGGATCGCCGGATCGTCACCGGTGATCCGCTGCTGTCGGTCGAGTCGCAGGTGGACCCGCTGCTCGACCTGCTCGTCGCTGAGGGTGTGCGGGCCGCCCCGCATCACCCCCCGGATGTAGTCCGCGGTCTGGAGCAGGCCGGGCACCACCGACGGCTCGAAGTTGGCGATGCCGGTGGCCTCCGCCTCGAGCGCGATGAAGTCGATGGTCCGCCGGTCCAGCAGGTACGAGTAGGACACCCACCAGCCGGGCTTGCGGGCGTCCTTGGCGAGTTGGACGGCGGCGGCGATCTCGTCGGCGCCCACCCCGTACAGGGTGAGCAGGGCGCGCACCGTGGCCGGGCTGATCAGCGTCTGGGCGTTCTCGTACCGGGACAGGGTGCTCCGGGTGCTGTTGATCTCGTCGGCGGCGGCCTCCAGGGTGAGGCCGGCCGCCTCCCGGTGGGTTCGCAGCGCGATGCCGAGCCGTCGGGCCCGGGCCGTCTTCGGTGCCATGCGTCGATGGTGACATACCTTGCCGAGAGTGTGCACATGAGAGAACGGCGATGAGAGTTGCATTCACGCCGGTCCACGTGTCAATCTGTGACCAGTTCCTCACCGCCGGTTGTCGTGGCGACGGTGGTGGTGAGTGACCGGAGGGGATGGGGCGCGTGGCGATCGGGTTTTCTCCCCCGTACCCGATCGCCGCGTGCCGCCACCCGGGACGCACCGGAAGGGAATCGCATGACAGCGACCGCCTGCTGGCCCCGGGTGTCGCGGTGCCGCTGGTGCGCCCATCCGGTGCTGCGCGACAACGACGACGCGTGGATCCACGCCCACCTGGCGTACGTCTGCCGGGACCGCGCCGGCGCTCTGGCGGCGACCACGGCGGAGCCGGAGGGTATGCCTGGCCGGCCGGCGCGAGGTGCGGCGGGAGGCCGACGGTGACCCGGTTCCTGGTGGTGCTCACCGACGTCCGCCCCGTGGACGGCGTGAGCCGGAACGAGCGGCAGACCCCGGAACGGCGGCGGCAGGTGGTCGGCGCGAGCAGCCGGGAGGCGGCGGACCGGATCGCCGGCGCGTTCATGGCGCTGGGCATGGTGCGGGCCGGGCGGCAGCGGGTGAAGGTGATCGCCGTCGGCCGCCGTTACGGCCTCTGACGGGGTCGCCCGCGGCCTCCGGCGGCCGGCCGGGAGCGGCTGTCCGACGTGGTGCGATTACGCAGAGTGTGTGTGCTGTTGACCGGTTGCGCGGTGCTGCCGCTTCTCCCCGGGTATCAACTCCGTTGTCCGGCCACCCACAGTAAGGTCATCCGGGTGAGCGCCACCGGCGAGCACCACGAGCCTCGCAGTCGCGAACGAAAGGGTGACCGAGTGACCACCCCAGGCAAGACCCGTGTGGCCCTCGTCTTCGGCGGCCGTAGTCCCGAGCACGGCATCTCCTGCGTCAGCGCCGGCAGCGTGCTCGGCGCGCTCGACCCGGACGAGTTCGAGGTGGTCCCCGTGGGCATCACCCGCGCCGGCAAGTGGGTGCTGACCAGCGGCGATCCGGCCCTGTTGGCGATCAACGCCCGGCGGCTGCCGGAGATTACCCCCGAGGCCGGCGTCGACCTCGTGCTGCGGGCCGACCCCACCGGCAACGGGCTGCTGGTGCTCGATCCGGCCGAGGGGCCCCGGGCGCTCGCCGACGTCGACGTGGTCTTCCCCGTGCTGCACGGCGCGTACGGCGAGGACGGCACCATCCAGGGCATGCTTGAGATGGCCGGCATCCCGTACGTCGGGGCGAACGTCTTCGCCTCCGCCGCCGCGATGGACAAGGAGTTCACCAAGAAGCTCTGCGCCGCCGAGGGCATCCCCGTCGGCCCGTACGCGGTGCTGCGCAGCGGGGTCACCCTGGCCGAGGAGGACAAGGAGCGGCTCGGGCTGCCCGTCTTCGTCAAGCCGTCCCGGGCCGGCTCGTCGTTCGGCATCACGAAGGTCGACGACTGGGCCGACCTGGAGGCCGCCGTCGCCGCGGCCCGGGAGATCGACCCGAAGGTGCTGGTCGAGGGCGCGATCGTCGGCCGGGAGATCGAGTGCGGGGTGCTGGAGGGCGAGGCCGGGGGCGGCGCGGAGGCGTCCGTCCTGGCCGAGGTGCGCGCCGGGGGCGACCACGACTGGTACGACTTCGAGGCGAAGTATCTCTCCGAGCCCGAGTACGACCTGCCGGCCACCCTGCCCGACCACGTCACCCGGCAGGTCCAGGAGTACGCCGTCCGCGCGTTCGCCGCGCTGGACTGCGCCGGGCTGGCCCGGGTCGACTTCTTCGTCACCCCGGACCTGGACGTCTACCTCAACGAGATCAACACGATGCCGGGCTTCACCCCGACGTCGATGTTCCCGCTGATGTGGGCCGCCTCCGGGCTGGAGTATCCGAAGCTGGTCAACCGACTGATCCGCACCGCCCAGCGGCGCGGCGTCGGCCTGCACTGAGCGCGTGCGCAGCCGGCGGGGCACCGGCCCGGGCCCGGCCGGCGGGGCGGTCAGCCCACGCAGCCTGCGGGGGCGTCGCCGCCGGAGGGCACCGAGGCGACCACCACGTCGGAGATGGGGCTCACCCACTGCAGGGCCGACCCGTACGTGCGGGGCAGGGTCACCCGCACGGCGGTCTCCCGGTCCAGGGTGGTGAGCACCGTCGCGTCCGGCCCCTCGGCCGCGTACCAGCAGACCTTGTTGACGACCCAGACGTCGTCGGTGTCGCCCGGGTCCGGCTCGGCGCCGCCGCAGGCGATGGTGAGCGCCGGGTCGCCGTACGCGGCGTTCTGCTCGGGGCCGGCGGTGACCGGCCGCTGGGCCAGGTCGCGCACGGTCGACGGGAGCTGCGACGTCAGGGCGCGGCACACCGTCGCCGGTCGCTCGGCCAGCCGGGGGGCGGCCATCTCGACCGGCGCGGTGGACTGCGGACGGGCGCTGGTCGCCGCCGGGCCCGGCTCGGCGGCCGGGGCGTCCGGGGTCAGCTTGGCGAAGGTGAACCCGGCCACGGCCACGGTGACCGGCACCGCGACCAGCGTGGCCAGCAGGGCCGCGCCGCGGTTGGCCCGGTCCCGGCGCGGCGCGCGCCCGGACTCGTCGCCGGCTTCGGCGGCCGTCCCCGTCTCGTGGGAGGACTCGGAGGGCTCGGAGGGCTCGGAGGAGGAAGTCATCTCGTCCACTTACAGGCGCACCACCGAACACGTGAGGGTGCGGGTGATGCCGGGCACCATCTGCACGTTGCTGACGATGAGTTTGCCGAGCTCGTCGACCGTGTTGGCCTCGGTGAGCACGACCACGTCGTACGGTCCGGTGACGGCGTCGACCCGCACCACGCCGGGAAGGTCGCCGATCAGACCGGCCACGTCACGCGCCCGGCCCACCTCTGTCTGGATGAGGATGTACGCCTGTACCACGACTCGACCTCCGTCCGTCGCCGCCGCTGGGCGGCCCGAAGGGTGAAACTACCTTACGGACCAGGTCTGATCCCGATCGGTGGCCAAGGAGAAGCGGTGAGCGAGCGCGACGAGCGCGACGGCGGACGGGGCGCGGGACGATCCCGGGTCCACGGTGGGCACGGGCGCGGCGGGGAGCGGGCATGAGCGTGGCCGGAATCGGCGAGTTCGGGTTGATCGACCGGGTCACCGCCCGGCTGTCCCAGGGGGCGGCCTGCCTGCTCGGGCCCGGCGACGACGGGGCGGTGCTGGCCGCGCCGGACGCCCGGGTGGTCGCCTCCACCGACGTGCTCGTCGAGGGACGGCACTTCCGGCGGGACTGGTCCGCCGCCCGCGACGTCGGGCACCGGGCGGCGGCGGCCAACCTGGCCGACATCGCGGCGATGGGCGCCACCCCGACCGCCCTGCTGGTGGCCCTGTGCATGCCGGCGGACCTGGACCCGGCCTGGGCCGAGGAACTGGCCGACGGGCTCGGGGCCGAGGCCGCCACCGTGGGCGCGAGCGTGGTCGGCGGCGACATGTCGGCCAGCCCCACGCTGACGATCGCCGTCACCGCGCTGGGCGACCTGGGCGGCCGGGCCCCGGTCGTCCGCTCGGGGGCCCGGCCGGGGCACGTCGTGGCCCTCGCCGGCCGCAGCGGGTACGCCGCCGCCGGCTACACCGTGCTGTCCCGGGGCTTCCGCACGCCGAAGCTGCTGGTCGAGGCGTACCGGCGGCCCGAGGTGCCGTACGCGGCCGGGCCGCACGCCGCCCGGCTCGGGGCCACCGCCATGATCGACGTCTCGGACGGGCTGCTGGCCGACCTCGGGCACGTGGCCCGGGCCAGCGGGGTCGGCATCGACGTGCGGCGGGACGCCTTCGAGGTGCCCCGGCAGATGCGCGACGCCGCCCAGGCCCTCGGGGTCGACCCGTACTCGTGGATCCTCGGTGGCGGCGACGACCACGCGCTGGCGGCGACGTTCCCCCCGGCGGTGGCGCTGCCCGACCCGTGGCGGGCCGTCGGCCGGGTGACGGAGGGCGCCGGCGTGACCGTCGACGGCGAGGCGTACGACGGCCCGGCCGGCTGGGACCACTTCCGGTAGGGACCGGCCGGCGACGTACCCTTCCACCGTGAGCGAGATCGAGATCCGCGCGGCCCGCTTCGACTCCCCGGAGGCGCAGGAGCTCATCCGGGCGGCCCTGGCGGACCTGGGCCGGCGGTACGGGGGCAGCGGCGACGACACCCCGGTCGACGCCGCCGAGTTCGTGCCGCCGCACGGCGCGTTCCTGGTCGCGTACCTGGCCGGGGAGCCGGTCGGGTGCGGCGGCTGGCGCAGCCACGGCGACGCCGGGGACGTCGCCGAGCTGAAGCGCATGTACACCAGCCCGGCGGCGCGGGGGCGGGGCGTGGCGCGGGCGGTGCTCGCCGCCGTCGAGCGGTCCGCCCGCGAGAATGGCCGCAAGCAGGTCGTCCTGGAGTGCGGCGACAAGCAGCCCGAGGCGATCGCCATGTACAGCACGGTCGGCTACGAGCGCATCCCGAACTTCGGCTTCTACCGGGACCACCCGGGCTGCCTCTCCTTCGGCCGCACCCTCTGACGGACCTGCCCGGCGGAGGCGACGGGCCGTCAGGCCACGGTGACGCGGATCTCGGCGGCGGCGGCGCGGGCGGCCCGCTCGGCCTCGACGGGGTCGGCGCCCCAGGCCAGCACGTGCCCGCTGCGCCGGCCCGACGACGTGACCGGCGCGACGGTCGCACCGACGGCCGTGTCGAGCTGCACCTCCAGCACCCCGGGCACCCGGCGGGCCAGCCGCAGCCCTTCGATGCCGGTGACGGTGCCCGGCGCGGCCAGCAGGAACTCCACCGCCGCCGCCCCGGTCGGCCGGGTCGGCAACGTCGGCCGTTCGCCGCGCAGCACCCGCAGGTACGCGTCGATGAAGCCGCACTCGTACCCGACCGAGATCAGCGCGGTGATCATGTCGCCGGGCAGCCGGGCGGCGCACTCCACCAGGTGCGGCACGCCGCCCGCCCCGGCCTGCCCGGTGCCGGGGCGCGGGCCGACGACGATCCACTCGCTGTGCAGCACCCCGGTGCGGAACCCGGCGGCGGCGCACAGCCGCCCCGCCGCGTCGAGCAGGTCGCGGCGGGTCGCCTCGGGCAGCGCCGACGGCACGGTGTGCCCGGTCTCGACCGGCAGGGGGCCGGGGAGCACCCGCTTGTCGGTGACGTTGCCGAAGATCACCTCACCGTCGGCGACGAGCAGCTCGACGCTGTGCTCCCGGCCGTCGAGCACCTGCTCGGCGAGGACCTGCGTGGGTAGCCCCCGGTCGGTGGCCTCCGGCGGGGCCTCGGGGGACGCGGTGGCCGCCCAGGCCGCTGGGATCTCGGCCGGGTCGGCGACCAGCCGCACCCCGAGGCTGCCCGAGCGCCGGGTGGGCTTGAGCACGCAGCGACCGCCGTGCCGGCGCGCGAACGCCACCGCCTCCTGGGGCGTGCCCACCAGCTCGTACGCCGGGTTCGGCAGCCCGGCGTCGGCGGCGAGCAGCCGCATCCGGTGCTTGTCGGAGAAGACGTCGGCGGCCCGCGCCCCGGCACCGGGCAGGCCGAGGCGGGCGGCCAGGCGGGCGGCGGCACCGACGGCGTACTCCAGGCCCGGCACGACGAGACGGGCCGTGGCCAGCTCGGGCTCCCGGGCGAGCAGCGCGTCCGCGTCGAAGCCCGTCTGGTATTCGGCCGGCACGACCCGGGACAGGACGGACAGGCGCCCGACCAGCCGGTCGATGCCGCGCCGGCTGATCACGTCGGGCTCCTCGACGACGACCACGCTGCCCGCCGGCAGTTCGTCGTCGAACCAGCGCAGGGTGCCCAGCGAAGCCCCGACGACGATCATCTCGGCGGGGCCCAGGTCCAGGTCCAACGGTTGCCTCCGTGCTGCGTACGCGGACACCACAAGCCGGCGGGCCCGAAGGCCCGCCGGCTTGTCGACGATGGGTGGGTCGGCGCTACCGCGTCAGGCGCGGGTGACCTTGCCGGCCTTGATGCAGGAGGTGCAGACCTTCAACTTCTTGGTGGTGCCGCCACCGGCCGGGGTGCGCACCGACTGGATGTTCGGGTTCCAGCGGCGGTTGGTCCGCCGGTGCGAGTGGGACACGTTGTGGCCGAAGCCCGGCCCCTTGCCACAGACGTCGCACACGCTAGCCACGGGATACTCCTGGGATTGATACGTTCATGGGGTCGCCGCCAGGCGCAGCCCGGGCAACCTGGTCAGGTTACCCGATCCTCCCGCTGCCGCCCAACCGGGCCCCTGGTGACGCCGTCGCAGGGGGCGTTTCCGGCACCGGTCGCCGCGAGGTCGCCGACATCGTGGCGTCGACCCGGGCGGGTGTCGGCGTACGCCAGTAGGCTTCCCGACGTGCTGGACACCCTCGACGCCGCCGCGGTGCGCCGCTGGTGCGCGGGCGGGCTGGCCGCGCTGCGCCGGCACCAGGGCGAGATCGACGACCTGAACGTCTACCCGGTTCCCGACGGCGACACCGGCACCAACCTGGTGCTCACCCTCACCTCGGCGCAGCAGGCCCTGGCGATGGACCTGGCCACCCTGCCCGACGGCGGACGCACCGCGCACGGGCACGCGCTGCGGCTGATGGCGCGCGGCGCGCTGCTGGGCGCGCGGGGCAACTCCGGGGTGATCCTGTCGCAGATCCTGCGCGGCCTCGCCGACGCCCTGGCCGCCGCCCCGGTGGTGCGGGGCCGGCAGCTCGCCGCCGCGCTGGGCGACGCCACCGCCGCCGCATACTCCGCCGTCGCCCAGCCCGTCGAGGGCACCGTGCTCAGCGTGGTCGCGGCGGCGGCCCGCGCGGCCGGGGCGGCCGACAGCGACGACCTGCGCACCGTCACCCGGGCGGCGGCCGGCGCGGCGGCCGAGGCGCTGGCCCGCACCCCCGAGCAGTTGCCGGCGCTCGCCCGCGCCGGCGTGGTCGACGCCGGCGGCCGGGGGCTGTGCCTGCTGCTCGACGCGCTGGTCGAGGCGGTCACCGGCGAGACTGCGCGCCGGCCGGCCCCTGCACCGCGCCCGGCCCGCCCGCCGGTCACGGCCGCCCGCGAGACCGGCTCCGAGGACTACGCGTACGAGGTGCAGTTCCTGCTCGACGCCGATGCCGACGCGGTGGCCCGGCTGCGGCAGACCCTGGCCGGGCTCGGCGACTCGCTGGTGGTGGTCGGCGACGCGGCCACCGCCGCGGCGTCGGCCACCTGGAACGTGCACGTGCACGTCAACGACATCGGCGCGGCGGTCGAGGCGGGGGTGGAGGCCGGCCGGCCGCACCGGATCTCGGTGACCCGCTTCGCCGACCAGTCGCCCGCCGGCCAGGCCGCCGCCGTCGAGGCACACGGCGCCCTGGCCCCGGCACGCGACGGCCGGGCGGCCGTGGTGGTCGCCTCCGGGGCGGGCATCGCCGAGCTGTTCGCGGGCGAGGGGGCGACGGTGGTGCCGGGCAACCCGTCCACGGGTGAGCTGCTCGACGCGATCCGGGCCACGGCCGCGGCCCGCGTGGTGGTGCTCCCCAACGACCCGAACACCCAGGCCGTCGCCAACGCCGCCGCGCGGGAGGCGCACGCCCTGGGGGTGAGGGTCAGCGTGGTGCCGACCCGGTCGCCGGTGCAGGCGCTGGCCGCGCTCGCCGTGCGCGACCCGCAGCGCCGCTTCGCCGACGACGTGATCGCGATGGCCGAGGCGGCGGGGGCCTGCCGCTATGCCGAGGTCTGCTGGGCCAGCCGCGAGGCGCTCACCGTCGCCGGCCCGTGCCGCCCCGGCGACGTGCTGGCCCTCGTCGAGGGCGAGGTGCACCTGATCGGTGCCGACCTTGCCGACACCTGCACCGCCGTGGTCGACCGGATGCTCGGCGGCGGCGGGGAACTGGTCACCCTGCTCTCCGGCGCGGACGCCCCCGCAGGGCTGGCCGACGCCGTCGCCGACCACGTCGCGCGGCGCTGGCCGTTCGTGGAGGTTCAGGCGTACGAGGGGGGCCAGCCGCACTATCCGCTTCTCGTGGGGGTCGAATGACGACGACGTCCGAGCCGGCCACGGTGGACACGCCGCTGAAGAAGCTGGTCGGGGAGAAGACGGCGAAGGCCCTGGCCGCCCACCTCGACCTGCACACGGCCGGCGACCTGGTCCACCACTTCCCCCGCCGGTACGACGAGCGTGGCGAGCACACCGACATCCGCTCGCTCGACGTCGGCGAGCAGGTCACCGTGCTGGCCCAGGTGCGGCGCACCGACGTGCGGCCGATGCGCCAGCGCCGGGGCAAGCTGCTGGAGGTCACCGTCGGCGACGACTCCGGCGGGGTGCTCACCTGCACCTTCTTCGGCAACCAGGCGTGGCGGGAGCGGGAGCTGCGCCCCGGCCGGTGGGGGCTGTTCGCCGGCAAGGTCACCGAGTTCCGGGGCAATCGCCAGCTCAACGGCCCGGAATACGTGCTGCTCGGCGAGGGCGGCGACGGCGAAGCCGCCGCCAACGAGGAGGTCGAGGAGTTCGCCGGGGCCCTGATCCCGGTCTACCCGGCCGCCGCGGCCGTGCCGACCTGGGTGATCGCCCGCTGCGTGCGGGTGGTGCTGGACACCTTCACCCCGCCGGAGGATCCGCAGCCCGCCACCGTGCGGGCCACCCGCAACCTGATCGGCATCGGCACCGCCCTGCGCGAGATCCACCGGCCGTCGAGCAAGGAGGCCCTCTACCGGGCCCGCCGCCGGCTCAAGTGGGACGAGGCGTTCGCCGTGCAGCTCACCCTCGTGCAGCGCAAGCACCGGGCCGCTGCCTGGCCGGCGCGGTCCCGGCCGCCGCGCGCCGGCGGGCTGCTCGACGCGTTCGACGCCCGGCTGCCGTACGAGCTGACGGGCGGCCAGCGGGCCGTCGGCGCGGAGATCGCCGCCGACCTGGCCGTCGCCCACCCGATGCACCGGCTGTTGCAGGGCGAGGTCGGCTCCGGCAAGACGGTGGTGGCGCTGCGGGCGATGCTCCAGGTGGTCGACGCCGGGGGCCAGGCCGCTCTGCTCGCCCCGACCGAGGTGCTCGCCGCCCAGCACCACCGGGGCATTCTCGACCTGCTCGGCCCGCTGGCCCGGGCCGGGGAGCTGGGCGCCGCCGACGGGGCCACCTCGGTGGAGCTGGTCACCGGCTCGCTGGGCGCGGCGGCCCGCCGCCGGGTCCTCGCCGAGGTCGCCGCCGGCCGGGCCGGCATCGTGCTCGGCACCCACGCCCTGCTCTACGAGGGGGTCGACTTCGCCGACCTGGGCCTCGTCGTGGTCGACGAGCAGCACCGGTTCGGCGTGGAGCAGCGCGACGCGCTGCGCGCCAAGGCGGAGCAGCCGCCGCACGTGCTGGTGATGACCGCGACGCCGATCCCCCGCACGGTGGCGATGACCGTCTACGGCGACCTGGAGGTCTCCGCGCTCACCCAGCTCCCGCAGGGGCGCTCGCCGATCGCCTCGCACGTGGTGCCGGCGGCCGAGAAGCCGGCGTTCCTCGACCGGGCCTGGCGTCGGCTGCGCGAGGAGGTCGCCGCAGGCCACCAGGCGTACGTGGTGTGCCCCCGGATCGGGGATTCGGGGTCCGGTTCGGGTGGCGCGGGGTCCGGGCCGGGTGGCGCGGGGTCCGGTTCGGAGGAGGAGCCGCCCCGGGAGGACGACAACGACCGGCGGCCCCCGCTCGCGGTGGCCGAGGTCGCCCCGCTGCTCGCCGAGGGGCCGCTGCGCGGGCTGCGGATCGGAATCCTGCACGGGCGGCTGCCCGCCGACGAGAAGGACGCCGTGATGCGCGCCTTCGCCGACGGCGAGCTGGACGTGCTGGTCGCCACGACGGTCATCGAGGTCGGCGTCAACGTGCCCAACGCCACCGTGATGATCGTGCTGGACGCCGACCGGTTCGGCGTCTCCCAGCTGCACCAACTGCGTGGCCGGGTCGGCCGGGGCTCGGCTGCGGGACTCTGTCTGCTGGTCACCGAGGCGGCCGAGGGTTCGCCGGCCCGGGAACGCCTCGACGCGGTGGCGTCCACCACGGACGGCTTCAAGCTCGCCGAGCTCGACCTGGAGCAGCGTCGCGAGGGCGACGTGCTCGGAGCGACCCAGTCCGGCCGGCGCTCGCACCTACGGCTGCTGTCGCTGCTGCGCGACACCGACCTGATCCGGGACGCCCGCGTCGAGGCGATCGCGCTGGTGGAGGAGGACCCGGAGCTGGCCCGGCATCCGGCGCTGGCCGCGTCGGTGGCCGCCCTGGTCGATTCCGAGCGCGCGGAGTACCTGGAAAAGGGCTGACCGGCCCAGGCTTCCCGCCTGGCTGCGGCTCCCGCCTGGCTCGGGTGCCTGCCTGGCCCGGGTGGCGCACCGCCGAGCACTGAGCCACCCGCGGGCTTCTTCGCGTTCGTGTCAGGCCAGTGATCGACTCCATGTCGGCGACATGGCGGTATCAGCGGGGCCCGGTTACCGCCATGTCACCGACATGGCTGCCCGGCCGCCACCCGCCACCCGCCGCCCCACACACGGCGAGGGCGCGCCGACCGGGTGGTCGACGCGCCCTCGCAGGTGCGGTCAGGTCAGCTCAGGCCGCGGCCCGATCAGGCGGTGAAGCGGATCCGCCGGCGCCGCGCCATGACGAAGAGCACTGCGCCGACCGCGAGCAGGGCCACCGCGCCGGCGGCGATGCCGCCGGCAGCCGCGCCGGTCACGGGGAGGCCGCCCTCCTGGTCGCCGCCGCCGGAGCCGCCGTCGCCGCCGTCCTCGCAGTCCTTCGGCTGTTCCCACTTGAGCGCCTCGCCGGAGGCGAGGTCACCGGTGACGGTCACGGTCAGGCCCGGGCTGGCCGGGAAGGTGACGGTGACGTCGCGGCCGGGCGCGACCGTGACGGTCTTCGGCTCGCCGGTGCTCGGGGTGAAGGTCGAGGTGAGGGTGGCGCCGTTCTCCGGGTTGGCGATCCGGAAGATCATCTCGTCGCAGGTCGACTCGTAGCCGCCGTCGGGCTCGCCGACCTCGGGCTCCTGGCAGTCCTCGGGCTTGGCCCAGCCGCCGGTGAAGTCCGCCATGCCGGGGGCGGCGATCTTGATCTCCTGCGCCTGGCCCGGGTTCAGCTTGCGGGTCTCGATCTTCCGCATCGGCACGGAGACGGTCTCGGTGTAGCCGCCGCTGCCGGTGATGGTGAACGCCGCCGCCGCGTTGCCGCTGCGGTTGACCAGGGTCAGCTCGACGTTGCCCTCGCAGTCGGACTCCGCGATGACCTCGGGGGCGGGGCTGCAGGTCTCGGAGCCGCCGTTGTACCAGGCCTGCGGACCCTTCGACTGGGAGCCGATGCCCTTGGGGCTGCCGACCTTGCGGTTGTTGTACCGCGGGCCGTTCTCGGTGAGCGGGTCGATGATCTCGTCACCGAAGACGAAGTCGACCTGGGTGTAGCACTGGGGGACCTCGACCTTGAAGTCGAGGGTGGCGACGCCCAGCTCGCCCGCGCCGACGCCGGTGAACCTCTTGACCGACTTGTCCAGCACGTACTGGGGGAGGGCGAACTTCTCCGACGGGGTGACGTAGGAGACCAGCGCGAGGGACTGCTCCTCGCCCTCGCAGAGCGGGCCGTTGACCAGCGTGATGCTGGCCTCGCCGCGCTTGCCCTTGAAGGTGTGCGTGTAGCGGGCGTCGGCGGCGCTGACACAGGCCGGTCCCTCGGGGGCGGGCGCGGTCGGCGTGGCGGTCGGGCTGGGCGACGCCGTGGCGGTCGCCGACGCCGACGCCGACGGCGAGGGGCTGGTGGCCAGCGCCGGCGACGAGGCCGCGAATGCCGTGGCGAGGCCGGCCAGTGCGGCGGCGGCCACGACGAGCGGCCGCCTTGGCGACAGCTTGGGACGGATCACGCGTACTCCCGGGGTGAAGAAACGTCAGGTCGCGGCGCGGGCAACGGCGGTCGGCGGTCGCGGCCGGTTCAGGCGCGCCCGCGACGGCGCCTCCCGGCGCCGGGTGGGCCGGCGGAGCGCAGCCGGCACCCGGCAGACCCTAGCGAGAACGCGCCGGCCGTTACAGCGCGCAGGTACCCCTAATAGTGATGTTATCGATTTGAGATCATTGATATACGAAGGGTGATCGCATGGGAACGTCGACGGCACGCACGGTGCCGCCCGCCCCGGCACCGGCGTCGCGTAGCGTCGGGGCATGAGCAGGAGCATCGGGGCGTGAGCAGGAGCAGTCGGTGACCCGGATCGTGGCCGGGACGCTCGGCGGCCGGCGCATCGCCGCGCCGCCCGGCGCCGGCACCCGACCCACCTCCGACCGGGTCCGGGAGGCGCTGTTCAGCGCCGTGCAGGCCGACGTCGACCTGGCCGGGGCGCGCTTCGCCGACCTGTACGCCGGATCGGGCGCCGTCGGCCTGGAGGCGCTGTCCCGGGGCGCGGCGCACGTGCTGCTGGTCGAGTCCGACGCGCGCGCCGCCCGGGTGGTGCGGGAGAACATCGCCGCGCTGCGGGCCGCCCCGGCCGCGCGGCTGGTCACCGGGAAGGTCGCCACGGTGCTGGCGGCCGGCCCGGACGGCGGGCCGTACGACGTGGTCTTCGCCGACCCCCCGTACGCCGTACCCGATGCCGACGTCACCGCGATGCTGGCCGCGCTGGTCGGCGGCGGCTGGCTGGCGACGGACGCCCTCGTGGTGGTGGAGCGCTCCAGCCGGACCGGCCCGGTCGACTGGGTGGAGGGCGTCACGGCCGAGCGCAGCCGGCGCTACGGCGAGACCATGCTTTGGTACGGTCGCCGATCATGAGACGTGCGGTGTGTCCCGGCTCGTTCGATCCGGTCACCAACGGACACCTCGACATCATCGGACGGGCCGCCCGGCTCTTCGACGAGGTGATCGTCGGCGTGCTGGTGAACCAGTCGAAGAGCGGCCTGTTCACCGTCGAGGAGCGGATCGACATGCTCCGTGAGGTGACCGCCTCGTACGACAACGTGCGGGTCGCGTCCTTCCGGGGCCTGCTGGTCGACTTCTGCCGGGCCCAGCGGGCCAGCGTCCTGATCAAGGGCCTGCGGGCGGTCAGCGACTTCGACTACGAGCTCCAGATGGCCCAGATGAACATCGGCCTGGCCGGCGTCGAGACGCTGTTCATGCCGACCAACCCGCTCTACTCCTTTCTCTCCTCCAGCCTGGTCAAGGACGTGGCGAAGTGGGGCGGCGACGTCTCCGCCCACGTCCCCGACCTGGTCCGCGAGGCCCTCCAGGTTCGTCTCGGCCCGCCGCCGCACCCCTGACCGGCTGCCCCCGCGCCGCCGCCCGCACGCCTCTGACCGGCCGCGACACGACGCGCCGGGCGGGGTGGATCGGCGAGCGGTGGCCGGGGCGCGACATGATGGTCCGAGCGGGAACCCGGCCGTAGCCCGCATCATGTAGGTCGGCCGACGAACGACAGGAGTGAGGTACCGGTGGACCCGCTCGATCGCATCGACGAACTGATCGCCATGGTGGAGCAGGCCCGCTCCGTCCCGATGTCGCGGAACAACTGCATGGTCGACCGGGGCGAGATGATCGCCGCGCTCGACGAGCTGCGCGCCGACCTCCCCGCCGACCTGCGCCGGGCGGCGGCCCTGCTGGGGGAGCGGGACAAGATCATGGAGGCCGGCAAGCGGGAGGCCGACCGGATCATCGGCGAGGGTGAGGCGGAACACGCCCGCCTGGTGTCGGTGAACGAGATCACGGTCTCCGCCGAGCACGAAGGGGCCCGGATCATCGCCGAGGCCCGGGCCGAGGCCCAGCGGCTGCGTGAGGAGGTCGACGACTACGTCGACACCGCGCTGGCCAACTTCGAGCAGTTCCTCACCCGGGCGCTGGCCTCCATCGAGCGCGGCCGGGACAAGATGCACGCGCTGCGCGAGATCGGCACCTTCGGTGGGGACGAGGCCGAGCGCCCGCTACCCTTCTGAGCGGCACCTCAGCAGCCGACAGGCGGGGCGGGCGTCGCCCCCGGTTCGACGGTCCGGCGGTCGTCCAGGTAACCTTTTTTGTCGGCCTCTCACGGCCGGAGTCTGACTATGCCCAAACACTCGCCTTCATCACTCAACCCCAAGGCGCCGCTGGTCCTCGACACGAGGGACCTGCCGCGTCGCCCTGGCGCGTTGCGTACGCTTCGGCGGGTCGTCCCGGCACCGAAGGACCTCGGCGTGGAGTTGATCGGCGTGCCGGAGGGCACGGACCTCGACCTCGACCTGAGGTTGGAGTCGGTGTCCGAGGGGGTGCTCGTCTCCGGGACCGTCAGCGGTCGCGTCAAGGGCGAGTGCGGGCGTTGCCTGCGTGAGATCGACGACTCGGTGGCCGTGTCCGTCCAGGAGCTGTACGCGTACGAGAACAGCACCACGGACGCCACGACCGACGAGGACGAGGTGGGCCGGATGCAGGACGATCTGATCGACCTGGAGCCGGCGCTGCGGGACGCGGTGGTGCTCATACTGCCGACCAACCCGCTCTGCCGGGAGGACTGCCCAGGCTTGTGCCCCGAGTGCGGGGTGCACTGGGACGATCTGCCGGCCGACCACAGTCACGAGCAGATCGACCCGCGTTGGGCGGGCCTGTCGCAACTGAACCGTACAGAGGAGTAGGAACCGTGGCCGTCCCGAAGCGCAAGATGTCGCGCAGCAACACCCGGTCCCGCCGGGCGAACTGGAAGGCGACCGTGGTGGCGACCACCGCCTGCCCGCAGTGCAAGTCCCCGAAGCTGCCGCACACCGCGTGCGCCGTCTGTGGCACGTACAACGGCCGCCAGGTTCTCGAGGTCTGACCTGGACGCCGAGTGACGCCCCCGACTCCAGGTCGGGTGGCGCGCGCATCCTGGCGATCGCCCGGTGCCCCGGCTCCCGCCGTCGCCGGCCGGCCCGTTCCGGCCGGCGTCCCGCTGGAGCCGGGCACCGCGCGGATCGCCGTTGACCTCCTCGGCGGGGACGATGCTCCCGCCGTCGTGGTTGACGGCGCTCTGCGGGCCATGCGCGCAGACCCGGACCTGCACCTCCTGCTCGTCGGCCCCGCCGAGGTCGCCGACGAGCTGATCGGCGCCCTCGACCCGGTCCAACGGGCCCGGGTCACGGTCCGGCCGGTGCGCGCCGCGGTCGGCATGGCCGAGAACCCCGTCGCCGCCCGCGCCGACAGCACCGTACGCACGGCCGCCACCGCCGTCCGTGACGGCCTCGCCGACGCGATGGTCTCCGCCGGTTCCACCGGCGCGACCGTCACCGCGGCGGCGCTCGGCCTCGGCCGCTGGCCGCACGTGCGTCGGCCGGCGCTGGTCGCGGCCCTGCCGGCGGTCGCCGGGCCGGTGGTGCTGCTCGACGTCGGCGGCTCCCTGGAGCCCGGCCCCGCCACGCTCGCGCGGCACGCCGTGCTCGGCGCGGCCTACGCGGCCGTCGCGCACGGGGTGGTCGAGCCGCGCGTGGGGCTGCTGTCGGTGGGCACCGAGGCGGGCAAGGGGGACCGGCTGCGCCGCAGCGCCGACCCGGCGCTCGCCGCCGCGCCGCTGCCCTGCGCCGCGCGCTACGTCGGCCTCGTCGAGGGGTACGACATCGCCTCCGGCCTGCGCGCCGACGTGGTGGTCACCGACGGGTTCACCGGTAACGTGCTGCTCAAGGCGATCGAGGGCGCGTACGCGATGGCCGGCGGGCCCCCGCCCGGCGGCGGTGCCCCCCGGGCCGCCGCCCTGCTCGGGGTGGCCGGCACGGTGGTGGTCTGCCACGGCGCGGCCCGCGGCCAGGACGTCGCCTCCGGCATCGCGCTCGCCGCCCACCTGTGGCGTCGGCGGGCCACCGACACCGTCTCCGTGCTGCTCGGCGTCCCGGGCGGTGCCGGCCCGGCCGCAGGCGTGGCCCCGGAGACCTCCGCGCAGCCCGGTGACCACACCGAGCGCACCACCGACACCGAGGTGAGCCTGTGACCGCCCGTCCCGTCCCGACCGGCCGTGTCGACGCGCCGGCACCGGTGGGCGCGCCCGGCGCGCGCCCACCGGTCGTGAACCGAGAGGTAACCGCATCATGACCATCGACAAGCGACGGCGTGCGCCCATCGGTCACCTGGAGGCCGCGTTCGGGGTCTCGCTGGACCCGGAGCTGCTGGAACGGGCGCTGACCCACCGCTCGTACGCGTACGAGAACGGCGGCCTGCCCACCAACGAGCGGCTGGAGTTCCTCGGCGACTCGGTGCTCGGCGTGGTGATCACGACCGCGCTGTTCCACAACCATCCCGACCTGCCCGAGGGGCAGCTGGCCAAGCTGCGGGCGAGCGTGGTCAACATGCGGGCGCTCGCCGACGTGGCGCGGGGCCTGGGTCCGGACGGGCTCGGCGCGTACCTGCTGCTGGGCAAGGGCGAGGAGAGCACCGGCGGCCGGGACAAGGCGAGCATCCTCGCCGACACCCTGGAGGCCCTGCTCGGCGCGATCTACCTCCAGCACGGCCTGGACACCGCCGCGATCGTGATCCACCGGCTGTTCGACCCGCTGATGGCCGAGTCGGCCGGGCGGGGTGCCGCGCTGGACTGGAAGACGAGCCTCCAGGAGCTGACGGCCGCCCTCGGGCTGGGCGTCCCCGAGTACCGCATCGAGGGCACCGGGCCGGACCACCTCAAGACGTTCACCGCCTGGGTGGTGGTCGCTGGCAACCGGTACGGCGGGGCGGAGGGGCGCAGCAAGAAGGAGGCCGAGCAGCGTGCCGCCGAGTCGGCCTGGCGGGAGCTGACCGCGCAGGCCGAACGGGAGCGGGCCGAACGCGCGCAGGCCGAACGGGAGCGGGCCGAACGGGAGCGGGCCGAACGGGAGCAGCGGGAGCGGGCCGCCGCCGAGGCGCCGGACGGGCCCGTCGAGCCGGGCGTGGTCGACGGGACGGGCGTCGTGGGCGCGGCCGGTGCGGTCGACGCGGCGGGCGTCGTGGGCGCGGCGGCGCTGGTCGCCGCCGACGGCGAGCCTGCGGACCCCCCGACGGCCGGCGAGGCGAACCGTGCCTGAGCTGCCCGAGGTCGAGACCGTCCGGCAGGGCCTGACCCAGTGGGTCACCGGCCGCCGGATCGCCGGCGTCGAGGTGCGCCATCCCCGGGCGGTCCGCCGGCACCTCGCCGGCCCGGCGCACTTCGCCGACGTGCTCTCCGGGCGGACGGTGCGCGGCGTGCGGCGGCGCGGCAAATACCTCTGGCTGCCGCTGGACAGCGGCGACGCGATCGTCGGGCACCTCGGCATGTCCGGCCAACTGCTGCTCCAGCCGGCCACGGCGGCGGACGAGCTGCACCTGCGGGTCCGGTTCCGGTTCGCCGACGACGGCCCCGAGCTGCGCTTCGTGGACCAGCGCACGTTCGGCGGGCTGGCGGTCTCCGCCGGCGGGGCCGACCTGCCGCCCGAGATCGCGCACATCGCCCGGGACCCGATGGACCCGGAGTTCTCCGACAGTGCGTTCGTCGCCGCCCTGCGACGGCGGCGCACGGAGGTGAAACGGGCGCTGCTCGACCAGACCCTCGTCTCCGGGGTCGGCAACATCTACGCCGACGAGGCGCTGTGGCGGGCGAAGCTGCACGGGGCCCGGCCCACCGACCAGCTGACCGCGCCGACCGCGCAGCGGCTGCTCGGCCACGTCCGGGACGTCCTCGGCGAGGCGATCAAGGAGGGCGGCACCAGCTTCGACGACCTCTACGTCAACGTCAACGGCGAGAGCGGCTACTTCGACCGGGCGCTCAACGCGTACGGGCGGGAGGGCGAGCCGTGCCCGAGGTGCGGTGCACCGCTACGCCGGGAGGCGTTCATGAACCGCTCCTCCTACAGCTGCCCTCGGTGCCAGCCCCGGCCCCGGGCCACGCTGCGGGGCTGACCCGCAGCGCGGTCGCGCTCGGCTCAGGGGCACCGGCGGGCGGGCTCCGTTCAGGGGCCGCCGGTCGCGCGCCGCTCAGGGGCCGGCGGGGCGTCCGGGCAGGCGTCCCGCCACGCGTCCAGCTCGCGCCGCTTCTGGATGGAGGCGAAGCCGTACCCGAGGGTGGTCACGCAGAACTCGTCGGGGTCGCCCGTGTACTCGACGTGGAACACCGGCTTGCCGGCGTCCGCGAACGGCAGCAGCTTCGCGCACTGGCGCAGCCGGACGCACTCCTCGTCGACGGCGAAGTCGAAGTCCGGCGCGAGCGCGGCCACCTGCGGCACGTCCCCGAGCAGGCCGGGGGAGAGATCCAGCGAGCGGGCCAGGGCGGCGGCCCGCCGGTTGAACTGCAACTGGTCGTCGAAGCCCAGGTCGAAACCGGTGGGATGGGCGTAGCCGTCGGCGTCGGCGAGGGCCACCGCGCCGAAGCCCTTGCCCCGGCACAGCCGCAGCCGGTCGGCCAGGATCGGCTCCAGCACGTCCCACCGCCGCACGTCCACCCACCGGGTGCCGGGCAGCCGGCCGGCCGCGCCGCCGACCGCTGCCGGGTAGCGGTCGGCGTCCGGGTCCGTCCGCGCGTACGCGCCGACGCCGACCTGACAGACCAGCCGCCGGTCCCGGGCGCGCAGCGCCGCGGTCTCGGTGCTGGTGGTACGCACGGGGTCGAGCAGGAACACGTCCGCCTCGACCGTGGTGTCGAGTGGGCCGGTGAGCTGCCACTGCCAGCGCCAGTGCCGGGCCTGGCCGGACGGCCACGGGGTGGGCGCGCCCGGCGGCGTCGCCGCGGCCCGGCAGCCGTACGGCGTCGTCAGCAGCGTCAGCGCGACGAGCAGGCGCAGCAGCCGGCGTGGCGCGCGCCCGACGCAGGGCGACGGTGGCCCGATCGGCATCGGCAGCTCCGCAGGTCGCGGGCGGCGTCCGGCCGCCCGGAGACGGGTGCGCCCACCGGTCGCCCGGAGCGGACCGGCCGTCCGGCCGCCCCGGCGCGGATCCGCCGCCCCGGGCACCGCCCCGGCGCACCTCACCGGGTCAAACGAGCGTGGCCCCGGGACGACTCGCCCGTCCCCGCGCTGGGAACCACGCTCGGCCCGGGTCAGCGTGGGGTGCCGAAGTCCTGCGTCCAGTACGGCCCGTTGCTGCTGGCGATGCCGACGCCGATCTCGGTGAAGGAGCAGTTCAGGATGTTGGCCCGGTGCCCCGGGCTGTTCATCCAGGCGTCCATCACCGCAGCCGGGGTCTGTTGGTTCCACGCGACGTTCTCGCCGTACGCGCGCCAGGCGTAGCCGACCCGGTCGAGCCGGTCGCCGACGTCGCTGCCGTCGCTGCCGTCGTGCGACATCTTCCGGTTGTCGGCCTGGTCCTGGCTGTGCGCCTGGGCCGCCGCCATGAGCTTGTCGTCGATCTTCAGGGCGCTGCACCCGGCCTTGGCCCGTTCCGCGTTGACCAGGTTGACGACCTCCTGCGCCTGCGCGCTCACGCCGGGCGCGGCGGTGACCCGGGGCGTGGCGGGGGCGCTGCTGCGCTGGTTGCTCCGCGACGCGGCGGTGGTCCGGCTGGGCTTCGGGGTCGGCTTGGCCGTCCGGCTCGGCGAGGGCGACGGGCTGGCGCTGGTCGGCGAGGCGCTCGGCGAGGGCGACGGCGGCGGGCCGGCCGACGTCGAGGCGGGCGCGGCGGCGGGCGCGGCGACCGGGGCGTCGGCCGCGGCCGGGTCGGTCCGTGGGGCGTCCCCGCCGGGCAGCACGAGGGCGCCGACGCCGAGGCTGACCACCAGGGTGGCCGCCGCGGCGGCACCGCCGATCAGCAGCGGGCGCGGGAGCCGACGGGTCGGCCGGTGCCGCCCCTCGCCGCTGCTCTGGGCGGGCC
>NZ_JBHUVA010000099.1:0-20713 GCF_042670805.1 Micromonospora sp. NPDC057141
GGATCAAGCATGACCGCCCGGAGCGGGCGGGCCCCGGCGAACCCCCACCCCGCGCCCACCTCGCGCCCCACCTCCGTACCCGGTAATCGCCTTGCCCCGAGCGGGCCGTGACGCGCATCCTTGAGCCTGTGACCAGGCCCGATCCGGACGGGCCCCGCCGGGCGCTCGGCAACGCCCGGCCCGCGGCGGCGCGGGGCGTTCACCTCTCTCTCACTACGGCGCACCGCCCCGCGCCGCCGCACCGGCCACACCCGACGCTCAGGCGAAGATCAGGCCGCCCACCCAGAGCACGGCGATCACCAGCCCGGCGAGGAACTCCACCAGCATCGACAGCCCGGCGGCCTTGAGCGCGTGCACCGTCGACGGCCAGGCGAGCTGGTTGCTGCCCAACCGCAGCCGCTCGGCTCCCCAGACGCCGCCGACGAACCCGACGACCAGGCCGACCACCGGGATCACGAAGAAGCCCACCAGCCCCAGCGCTCCGCCGGCCAGCAGCGACGACGTCGGCACCCCGGCATTGCGCAGGTTGCGCCCCGGCCACAGGTACTTGACGACGGCACCGCCGACGGCGACGACCGTGGCGGCGGCCAGCACCAGCCAGCGGCCCGCCCCGGCCTCGCCGAAGATCGCCCAGACCAGCACCCCGCCCCAGCACAGCGGCAGCGCGGGCAGGCCCGGCACCACCACCCCGGCGAGCCCGGCCAGGATGGCCAGCGCGGCCACCACCGACACGATCGCCTGCGAGTCGGTGAGACTCATGCCGCCCCCTCCGAATCGTTGCGCAGCCGGGCGGTGATCTGGGCGGCCGGCACGGGCGCGCCGAACCAGCGCCCCTGCCCGGTGTCGCAGCGCAGCGACCGCAGCCGTTCGGCCTGCGCCTCAGTCTCCACGGCCTCGGCGGTCACCCACAGCTCCAACGCGTGCGCCAGCCGCACCAGCGCGTCCACGATCCGCTCGTCGCGGTGGTCGACGGAGGCGTCCACATCGGCGGAGACGTCGGCGTGGTCGGAGCCGTCGCCGGGCCGGATGCCCTCCACGAACGGCCCCGCCAGCTTGAGGCAGTGGATGGGCATCCGCCGCAGGTACGCCAGGTTCGAGTATCCGGTGCCGAAGTCGTCGATCGCCAGCCGTACGCCCAGGTCTGCGAGCTGGTGCAGCGCCCGCAGCGGCTCCCCGGCGGTGCCCATCACGGCGCTCTCGGTCAGTTCGAGCTGGAGCAGCGCGGCCGGGAGGCCGGTGCGGCCCAGCGCCCCCGCCACCGTCTCGACGATGGCCGGGTCGTCGGCCTGCCGGGCGGCCAGGTTGACGCTGACCACCAGCTTCGCCTCGGGGAACTCCCGACGCCACGCCTCGGCGTCGCGGCACGCCTGCCCGAGCACCCACTCGCCGAGGCGGACGATCAGCCCGGTCTCCTCGGCCAGCCCGATGAACCGGTCCGGCCCGACCAGGCCCAGCTCCGGGTGCTGCCAGCGGACCAGCGCCTCCACCGCCACCATCGACGAGTCGAGCAGCGACACGATCGGCTGGTAGTGGACCACGAACTCGCCCCGGTCCAGCGCGGCGGGCAGGCCGGCGACCAGCGCGGAGCGGGCGATGTCGCGGGCGCTGCGCTCGGGGTCGTAGACGGCCCACCGGCCCCGGCCCTCGGCCTTCGCCCAGTACAGGGTGGTGTCGGCGGCCTTCATCAGCTCCGACGCGCTGGTCTCCCCCGCCGGGCACTCCACGATGCCGATGCTGGCGGAGACGGCCAACTGCTGGTCGCCGACGTGCACCGGGGCGGAGACCGCGGCGAGGGCGATCTCGGCGACGCCCACCGCGTCGTCGATGCCCTCGCCGCCGTCGACGAGGATGACGAACTCGTCGCCGCCCATCCGGGCGACCAGGTGTCCGTGCCCGGAGACGCACTCGGCGAGCCGCCGGGCGATCACCACCAGCAGCCGGTCGCCGAGGTCGTGCCCGAGGCTGTCGTTGACCGCCTTGAAGCCGTCGAGGTCGAGGAAGCAGACCCCGAGCCGGTGCTCCGGGCCCGCGTCGGCGAGGACCTGGCCGAGGGTCTCGAAGAACAGCGTACGGTTGGGCAGGCCGGTGAGCGGGTCGTGCAGCGCCTGGAAGCGCAGCCGCTGCTGCAACTCGTGCCGCTCGGTGATGTCCTCGATCATCGCCACGGTGAAGCGTGGCCGGCCGTCGTCGTGCCGGATCAGCGAGACGGCCAGGTCCGTCCAGACGATGCTGCCGTCCTTGCGGTAGTAGCGCTTCTCCACCCGGACCGCGTCGTGCTGGCCCTCGATGAGCGCCTGGTAGAGCTCCCACATGCCGGCGGCGTCGTCGGGGTGGAACAACGATGCCACGTTCGTCCGGCGCAGCTCACCGATGGTGTAGCCCAGCATGTCGGCGAACGCCTGGTTCACCTCGATGATCTGCCCGTCGACGCCGGCGATGCCGATGCCGATGGCCGCCCCGACGAAGACGGCGCGGAACCTCGCCTCGCTGTCGCGCAGCGCCTGCTCGACGAGGTCCCGGGCCTGCCAGGCGCTGCGGGCGATGCGTTCCTGCTGGGTGAAGGTGCGGTCGCGCAGCGCCCGGGCGAACCCGGCGGCGAGCCCACCCTGGAGGGCGGCGACCCGCTGGGCCGTGCCGGCCCGGCCCACCCGGTCGGGCAGCACCTGGGCGACGAACCGGTCCCCGAGCGCCGCGACCGACCAGTCGAGCAGCCCCGGCTCGGCCAGGTGCGCCTCGACCAGCGCCCGACCGACGCTCTCGGCGGGACGGGCGGAGAACGCCTCGGCCAGCAGCGCACCGGCCAGCTGCTCCGTGTGGTCGAGGAGCAGCCGCTCGGTCTCGGCCGCGCTGAGCGGCACGAAGCCGACCCGGCGGGCCGCGCGGGCCCACGCGGCGGCGTACGACTGGGCGCCGGCCCGGCTGAAGTCCTCGCCGCCGGGTTCCGGCACGGCTGTCCCATCGCCGCCGGGTTCCGGCACGGCTGTCACGTCGGCCTAGCCGGCGGGCTGGTCGTACCGGGCGACACCACCGAACGCGCCGAACCGCTCGGGGTGCTCGTCCACCTCGGACGGCGAGTCCGGACGCCAGAGCGGCATGTGCACCACGCCCGGCTCCAGGATCGTCCAGTCGCCGAAGAAGCCGGTGATCTCGGCGCGGGAGCGCAGCGTGATCTCGGTGGCGGTGCGCGCCGAGAGCCGCTGCGCGTCCAGCATCTCCTGCGGCTGGTCCTCGAAGGTGGAGTGCGACACGACGAGACAGCTGCCCGGGGCGGCGGCGGACCGGAGGGTGGCGAGGATGTCGGCGGGGCGGTCGGCGTCCGGCACGAAGTGGACCACCCCGGCGAGGAGGATGCCGACCGGGCGGTCGAGGTCGAGCAGGCCCATGGCCCGGCTCGCGGCGAGGATCGCCTCGGGCTGCCGCAGGTCGGCGTGGATCACGCCGGTCAGGTCGTTGCCGGCCAGCAGCTCCCGGCTGTGCGCCACGGCCACCGGGTCGATGTCGACGTAGACCACCCGGGCCTTCGGGTTCGCGGCCTGCGCCACTTCGTGGACATTGCCCACGGTGGGAATCCCCGAGCCGATGTCGAGGAACTGGTCGATGCCGGCGTCCAGCAACGCCCGTACCGCCCGGCGCAGGAACTCCCGGCCCGCCCGCATCGTCGCGGCCAGGTTCGGCGTCATGCCGGCGATCTGCTCGGCCAGCTGCCGGTCGATCTCGAAGTTGTGCGCGCCGCCGAGGAAGTAGTCGTAGACCCTGGCCGCGCTCGGTCGACTCAGGTCGATCCCGGTGGTCAGACCGATCCCGGTGGGAAGTCCCTCCGCCATCCTGTGCTGCTCCCGCCAGTCGTCGCCGCGCCACGGGCCGCGCCAGCCGCCGGGCGCGGCCCGTGGGCACGCCGGCAGCCGGCAGACCCGCAGGTCTGTGGTGTTCCACACTCTAGGCTGCGGGTTCCACGATTAGCGAGGCCCGCTCGCGTTGCGGCGACCCCCGCGCGGGCCGGGCAGCCGATCGACTCCGGCATCAGCCGTCAGGCCGACTCCAGCATCAGCGCGATGCCCTGCCCCACCCCGACGCACATGGTCGCCAGGGCCCGCCGGGCGTCGCGGCGGCGCAACTCCAGGGCGGCGGTCAGGGCCAGCCGGGCCCCGCTGGCCCCCAGCGGGTGACCCAGGGCGATCGCCCCACCGTTGGGGTTGACGTGCTCAGCGTCCTCGGGCAGGCCCCACTCGCGCAGCACCGCCACCGACTGGGCGGCGAACGCCTCGTTCAGCTCGATCACGTCGACCGCGTCGAGGCCGACGCCGAGCCGGTCGAGCAGCCTGCGGGTCGCCGGTACCGGCCCGATCCCCATGATCCGGGGCGGCACGCCGGCCGCGGCGGCCCCGGTGACCCGGGCCAGCGGGGTGAGACCATACCGGGCCACCGCCGCCTCGCCGGCCACCAGCAGCGCCACCGCACCGTCGTTGACCCCGGAGGAATTGCCGGCGGTCACGGTGCCGCCGTCGCGGAACGGGGTGGGCAGCGCGGCGAGCTTCTCCAGCGACGTCTCGCGGGGGTGCTCGTCGGCGTCGACCAGCTTCGTCTCGCGCCGGCCCGCCGGCACGGTCACCGGCACGATCTCCTCGGCGAACCGGCCGTCGGCCTGCGCCTTGGCGGCCCGCTGCTGCGACCGGTACGCGAACGCGTCCTGCGCGGCGCGGTCCACGCCGTACTCGGCGGCCACGTTCTCCGCCGTCTCCGGCATCGAGTCGATGCCCCAGCCCTGCTCCATCAGCGGGTTGACCAGCCGCCAGCCGATCGTCGTGTCGTAGACCTCGGCGGCCCGGGAGAACGCGGCGGCGGCCTTCGGCAGGACGAACGGCGCCCGGCTCATGCTCTCCACGCCGCCGGCCACGACCAGCTCCGCCTCGCCGGCGACGACCTGCCGGGCGGCAGTGGCCAGGGCGTCCAGGCCGGAGCCACAGAGCCGGTTGACGGTGCTGCCGGGCACCTCGCCGGGCAGCCCGGCCAGCAGCGCCGCCATCCGGGCGACGTTGCGGTTGTCCTCGCCGGCCTGGTTGGCGCAGCCGAGGACCACGTCGTCGACGCGGGCCCAGTCCACCGCCGGGTGGCGGGCCACCAGCTCGCGGATCACGTGTGCGGCGAGGTCGTCGGGGCGCACCCCGGCGAGCGCGCCGGCGTACCGGCCGATGGGGGTGCGGACACCGGCCACGAGATATGCCACGGTCATCGATGTAGCCCTTCGGGGTGGGGAAGGCCGACACTCACGAGCCAGCCGGGTCACGGCGGGCGGCCCCAGGATATCCACGCCTCCCCCGCGCACCTTCCCCGCAGCGGCGGACGTCGCAGCGACAGTTGGTTGCGTAAGGAGCCTCACGCCAGGCGGTCCTTCCACCTGGAGGGCGGGTGGGCGTATCGTCGGCGGGCGATGACCAACGTCTGGAACCTCACCGTCCGTCTGTACGTCGACCTCCGACTACAGGCCAGCGGCGTCTGTCCGGCGCGGCCCGTCTCCTCCTGACGCCCGCCCGCCGTCTCCTCGCTTGGACGTTTCCATGGCTTCCGCCCTGCGCAAGTTTCCCTTCTCCCTCCAGATCCTGCTCGGCCTCGTGCTCGGCGTGGCGCTGGGCTTCGTCGCCCGCGCCGGCGAGCCGGCCTCCGTCCCCGCCTGAACAGCTTCGGAGAGGATCACGACATGAGCAGCCTGTTCACGCCCCTGGCGCTACGCGCCGTCACCCTGCCCAACCGGGTCGCCCTGGCCCCGATGTGCCAGTACAGCGCGGGCCTGGACGGCCTGCCGACCGACTGGCACCGCGTACACCTGGGTTCCCGCGCGGTCGGCGGCGCGGGCCTGGTGCTCACCGAGGCGACCGCCGTGGTGCCCGAGGGCCGGATCAGCCCGCAGGACGTCGGGCTCTGGTCCGACGCGCACGTCGACGCGTGGCGGCCGGTCACCGCGTTCGTCGCGGCGCAGGGCGCGGTGCCGGCGGTGCAGCTCGCGCACGCCGGGTTCAAGGCGTCGACGTACCGGCCGTGGGCACCCCGGCGCGGCGGGGTGCCCGACGCCGAGGGCGGCTGGACGCCGGTCGGCCCCGGCGCGGAGCCGTTCGTGCCGGACTACCGGGTGCCGACCGCCCTCGACGAGGCGGGGATCGCAGGGGTGGTCGAGGCGTTCGCCACCGCCGCCGGCCGTGCGGTGGACGCCGGCTTCGCCGCCGTGGAGATCCACGCTGCGCACGGGTACCTGCTGCACGAGTTCCTCTCGCCGCTGACCAACCACCGCACCGACGCCTGGGGCGGGGACCGGGCCGGCCGGATGCGGCTGACCCTGGCGGTGGCCCGCGCGGTCCGCGGGGCGGTCGGCGAGAGCGTGCCGGTGCTCACCCGGATCTCCGCCACCGACTGGACCGAGGGCGGGTGGACCGTCGAGGACAGCGTGGTGCTCGCCGGGGAGCTGGCGGCGACCGGCGTCGACCTGGTGGACGCCTCGTCCGGCGGCGCGGCTGCCCAGGCCACCATCCCGGTCGGCCCCGGCTACCAGGTGCCGCTCGCCGCCCGCATCCGCCGGGAGGCGGGCGTGCCGACCGGCGCGGTCGGCCTGATCGTCGAGCCGGAGCAGGCCGAGCAGATCGTGGCCGGCGGGGAGGCGGACCTGGTCCTGTTGGGCCGGGAGCTGCTGCGCGACCCGTACTGGCCCCGGCGGGCGGCGGCGAAGCTCGGCGCGACGCCCGGCTGGCCCGCCCAGTACGAGCGCGCCTTCTGACCCCACCCGCCCGAGCGGGCCTCGACCTTGGACAGTTGTCGTTCGACGGCAACGGCAACTGTCCAAGGTCCATACAGGACACGGCCCGGTCAGCCGGCCAGGTGGGTCCAGTCCCGTTCCAGGTCCCGCCATGGGCCCAGGGCCGCGACCGTGCCGTCGATGAGCACCACCACCTGGTCGGCGCGGACCAGCGCCGCCCGCTTCGACGTCGAGCCCACCACCGTCACCCCGTGCTCGCGCAGCGCCGCCCACAGCTCCAGCTCCGTGGTGACGTCCAGCGCCGAGGACACGTCGTCGGCGACCAGCAGTTCCGTACGCGGGGCCAGCGCCCGGGCCAGCGCCAACCGCTGGAGCTGCCCGCCGGAGAGGCGGGTGCCCTTGTGCCCGATGAGCAGCCCGAGCCCGCCCGCACCGACGCCACCGGCCGCCGCCAGGTCGTGTTCGAGCTGGGCCGTCGACACCGCCTCGGCCGCGTCCACGTCGTGGCCGAGCGCGACGTTGTCGGCGACGGTGCCGGAGAGCACCCGGGGCAGCTGGCCGACGTAGCCGACCTGCTGGGGGCGCAGGAACACCTCCGGTGAGGTGACCGGCTCGCCGTTCCAGCGCAGGCCGCCGGTGTGGTGCACGATCCCGGCGAGGGCGCGCAGCAGCGACGACTTGCCCGACCCGACCGGCCCGACGACGAGCACCAGCTGCCCACGTTCGACGGTCAGGTCGACGTCGTGGACGGCGAGCGTACCGTCGGTGTGCAGCGCGCCGAAGCCGACCAGCTCCAGCCGGCGCAGCGGACGCCGGGGCGGGGGCTCCGGCGCGGGCGCGGTCCCGGCGGTCAGGTCGACCCCCGGCACCGGCGCCGAGTATGCCCCGACCCCGGCCATCGCGACCGTCCGGCGCGTCCACACCCGGGCGGACGGCAGCTGGGACACCAGCGACGCCGTCGTCCATGCGAACCAGCGGGCCGCGCCGAGCGTGGAGACCGCGATCAGGGTCGCCCCGGCGGACAGCCCGCCGGTGAGGTAGAGCGCCCAGGCGCCGATCGGCAGCAGGCCGCTGGCCAGGGCCGGCGTCGACCGGGCCCAGACCTGCACGGAAATCTCCCGGCGCTGCCGCTCGCTGCGGGCGTTGTCGAGGTCGGCGAGGTGGCCCAGCACCGGCCGGGTCGCGCCGGCCAGCTTCACCGTGCGGGCCGCCGACAGCGACGACACCAGCGCGGTGGCGAACGCCGCCCGCGCCGCCACGGTGGCGCGGGCCGACCGTTCCAGGCGCGGCCCGAACAGCGTCGCCGCCAGCCCGGACACGATCATCGTCCCGGCGAAGAACGCGGCCGGGACCCAGCTGCCGGAGACCAGCGTCATGGTCACCACGATGAGCACGGAGATGCCCTGGTCGAGCAGGTTGTCGGCGAGGATCACCACCCGCTCGGTGTCGCCGCCCTGGGCGACCACCTCGGCCGGGGTGTGCCCGCTGATCCGGCGCGGCCCGGTCTGCCCGTGCACCAGCCGCAGGCTGATCCGCAGCATCTGCCGCACCCACCAGTTGGGGAACATGGTGCTGGTGAGGTACGGCACCGGCGTGGTCACCAGCAGCGCGGCGACGATCCCGACCGCCGGCCACCACGGGCCGCCGACTCCGTCGACCAGGTCGGCCCAGAGCCAGGGCAGCACCGAGCCGTCGAGGCCGAGCAGGCCCCCGAACCCGAACAGCGCGATCGCGGTGAGGCCGTACCGCGGGTTGTTGGTGGTGAGGCGGAGGATCTCCCGCATCGTGCGGGCGCGCGGGACCGGCGGCAGCTCGGGCGGCTCGACCTTCACCCGCGCGACACCGCCGGGCGCAGCGGCACCAACCGGACCGACGGCAGCAGCGTCGGGACCGCCGGGCGCGTCCGGCGCCGGCGGCGGATCGGTCAGTACGCCCGTGCCGCCGGCCCGCCCGCCGACCCCCGCCCCGGCCCCAACGCCCGCCCCGGCGTACGCGGAGGCGTGGCTGACGGCCAACAGCTCGGCGAACCGCTCCGAGGTGTGCAGCGGCCCCGCCTCGACGACCGCGCCGTCGGCCAGCACCACCACCTCGTCGCAGCGGCGCACCGAGGAGAGCCGGTGCGCGATGACGATGCCGATCCGGTCGACGAGCAGCCGGTCGGTGGCCCGCTGCACCAACGTCTCCGTGACCGGGTCCAGCCGCGCGGTGGCCTCGTCGAGGATCACCACGTGCGGGTCGCGGACCAGGATCCGGGCGAACGCGACGAGCTGCTCCTGCCCGGCCGACAGCACGTGCCCGCCCTCGCCCAGCCGGGTGTCCAGGCCGTCGGGCAGCCCGGCGATCCAGCCGGCCAGCCCCAGCTCGTCCAGCGCCCGGGCGGCGTCGTCGAGCAGGTCGGGGTCGAACAGCGCGACGTTCTCGGCGAGGGTGCCGGCCAGGATCTCGGTGCGCTGCGGTACCACGGCGATCCACCGGCGCAGCCGCTCGACGTCGAGGTCGAGCAGGTCGGTGTCGCCGAGCAGGACGGTGCCGCGCGGCAGGTCCACGGCCCGGCTGAGCACCTTGGCCAGCGTCGACTTGCCGGACCCGGTGCGGCCGACGAGGGCGTACGACCGGCCCCGGGCGAACGTCAGCGAGACGTCGCGCAGTGCCGGCGCGCGGTCGCCGTCGGAGCCGCCGGCCGGGTAGCGGTAGGTGAGGTGGCGGACGGTCAGGTCGCCGTCGGCGGGCTCCCGGCCGCCGGCCGGCTCCTGCGGGGCGTCCTGGAGCAACTGCACCCGCCCCCAGGCACCGAGCGCGTACTGCAACTCGGGCACCATCCGGCTGACGTGCTCGACGGTCGCGCCGAACGCGAGCACGAGCAGCCACACGGCGGTCAGCCGGGCCGCGTCGATCCGGCCGGCGGCCAGCGCCCACGCCCCACCGAGGACCACCCCGACGATGCCGACCCGGATGACGCCGGCACCGGTCGCGGTCACCCACGCCGACATCCGCCACACCAGGTTGCCCCGGGCCAGCACCGCCGCGGCGCGTTGGGCATAGAGCCGCAGCACGTACGGCCGGGCGAGGCTGGTGCGCACGTCGTCCTGGCCGTGGACGGCCTCCTCCATGACGGCGGCGAGGTCCGTCCAGGCCTCCTCCTCGGCCATCCGGGCCGGGGCGATCCGCCGCGTCGGGCGGCGCAGGACGAGGGCGAGCAGCGCGGTCAGCGCGAGCATGCTCACCCCGGCCGGCCACCAGACCACGAGGGCGACGACCGTGGAGAGCAGGCCCGTGGCGCTCATCTGGGCGATGCGTACGCCGTGCCCACGCACCTCGGAGGCCACCTGGTAGACGTCGCCGTCGATGCGGTCCAGCAGCTCGCCGACCGGGGTGCCCTCCAGGGTGGGCAGGTCCTGCCCGAGCGCCACCCGGCACAGCCTCCGCCGGACGTCGGCCGACCAGTCGGCGGTGACGCCGGCCATCACGAGCCCGATGGTGAGGTCGGTGACGACGGCGGCGCACAGCGCCACGGCCAGGACGGTGAACAGGAGGCCCGAGCGGTGCACCAGCACCGGGCCGGCGAGCGCCGCGGCGGCGGCCTGCCCGGCGGCGCCGAGCACGACCAGCACGGCCACCAGCCTCATCCGGCGCGCCGAAGTGGCCCACAGGTCACGGAAAAGGCGCATGTCGGTCCCTCCGGACACTCGGGTGGCGGTGCTTCCACCCTCCGTGATCCGGCCGGCACCTTCAACGCATTTACCGCCCGCGCCACCCGCCCGGGCGTCAGGAAGGGCCCCCTGTGCAACAGAATGCGTTGACAGGGGGCCCTTCCTGACGCACCTCAGAAGAGGACGGTGGCGAGGGTGCCGACCGGGCGGAACCCGCAGCGCTCGTAGACGCGGCGGGCCGGCAGGTTGAAGTCGTTGACGTACAGGCTGACGGTCGGGGCCACCCGCAGCAGCGCGTCCCGGGTGACCGCCGCCATCGCCGCCGTGGCGATGCCCCGGCCGCGCCATTCCGGGGCGACCCAGACCCCCTGGACCTGCGCGGTGTGCCGGGTCACCACCGCCAGTTCGGCCTTGAAGACGACCTGGCCGTCGACGAACCGCGCGTACGCCCGGCCGGCCCGGACCAGGTCGGTGACCCGCCGCCGGTAGCCGCGCCCGCTGTCCTCGGCCAGCGGTGAGACGCCGACCTCCTCGGTGTACATGGCGACAGCGGCGGGGAAGAGGCGGTCCACCTCGTTGCCGTGCACCAGCCGCACGTCGGGGTCGGTCACGATCGACGGCAGCGCCTCGGTGGCCAGTAGCGGCTGGTTGGGCCGGACGTCACGAGCCGGTCCCCAGTGCCCGCAGAGCCGGTCCCAGAGGCCGAGCACCGCGTCGGCCCGGCCGACGATCGACGAACAGAGCCGCTCCTCGGCGGCGAGCAGCTCGGCGTAGGCGGCGACGGCCGACTCCGAGGCGAGCACGGGGGTGAGGTTGCCGCCGAGCCAGCAGATCGACTCGAGGTTGCGGCGCCCGCCGTAGCCCAGGATGCGCGCCTCGGCCCGCCACCAGGCCAGCCCGCGCGCGGTGACCCGCTCGGCGACCTGCGCCCCCGCGAACGGGTCGAGGTCGAGCAGCCGCTCGACCGCGCGCCGCTCCGATTCCCCGAGTTGCCGCACCGGCACCGTCAGCACGCCCCCAGCCTGCCAGATCGGCCGCCCGCCTCGCCGGCCGAGTGCGGAGTCACCGCTCAGTCTCGCGTTCGCCGCCGACGAAACGACTTGTTGCCGACCGGTTGACGATATATCGTTGATGCATCAGCAACAGAACCACGAGGGGAGAGCACCATGGGGTTCCACCGACGGACGCACGTGCACGAGGCGCGGATGCGCGGCTTCGGCTTCCCGCCGTTCCCGCCTGGCCCGCCCTTCCCACCGACCCCACCCGGGCACGGTGGCCCGCACGGCGGCGGGCGGGGCGGCCACCGGGGGCGCGGCCGGGGGCGGCGGCCCAACGTCCGCGCCGCCGTGCTGGCCCTGCTCACCGAGCGGCCGATGCACGGCTACGAGATGATCCAGGAGATCGACTCCCGCACCGGCGGGGCCTGGCGGCCCAGCCCCGGGTCGATCTACCCGACCCTCCAGCTCCTGGAGGACGAGGGCGTCGTCGCCGCCACGACGGAGGAAGCCGGCGGCGGGCGCAAGCGGTTCACCGTCACCGAGGCGGGCCGCGCCGAGGCGGACGAGGCGGCGCAGGCCCCACCCTGGGGCGAGTTCGCCGAGGACACCGTTGCGAGCTGGCACGACATCCGCGACGCCGGCACGCAGGCGATGCACGCCCTGCGGCAGGTGATGACGACCGGCACCGACGACCAGCGGGAGCGGGCCGCGCAGGTGCTCGCCGAAACCCGGCGCAAGCTCTACGCCATCCTCGCCGAGGGGTAAGGAGGGGCCGTTCCACCGGGAACGGCCCCCTGTCGACGCTGTGCGGCTGGTCAGTGCACCATGACGGTGGCCCCCGGGACCAGGTCCCGCAGCTCCTCGGGCAGCTCGGCGCCCATCTCGTCGGCGATCCGCAGCGCCTCCTCGATCAGGGTCTCCACGATCTGCCCCTCGGGGACGGTCTTGACGACCTTGCCCTTGACGAAGATCTGCCCCTTGCCGTTGCCGGAGGCGACGCCGAGGTCGGCCTCACGGGCCTCGCCGGGGCCGTTGACGACACAGCCCATGACGGCCACCCGCAGCGGCACCGGCAGCCCCTCCAGGCCGGCGGTGACCTCCTCGGCGAGCTTGTAGACGTCGACCTGGGCCCGGCCGCAGGACGGGCACGAGACGATCTCCAGGCCCCGCTCGCGCAGCCCCAGCGACTCCAGGATCTGGTTGCCGACCTTGATCTCCTCCACCGGCGGGGCGGACAGCGACACCCGGATCGTGTCGCCGATCCCCTCGGCCAGCAGCGCGCCGAAGGCGACCGCCGACTTGATGGTGCCCTGGAACGCGGGGCCGGCCTCGGTGACGCCGAGGTGCAGCGGGTAGTCGCAGCGCTCGGCGAGCTGCCGGTATGCCCGGATCATCACCACCGGGTCGTTGTGCTTCACCGAGATCTTGATGTCCCGGAAGCCGTGCTCCTCGAACAGCGAGCACTCCCACAGCGCCGACTCGACCAGCGCCTCGGCGGTGGCCTTGCCGTACTTGGCGAGCAGCCGCTTGTCCAGCGAGCCGGCGTTGACCCCGATGCGGATCGGCGTACCGGCGGCGGAAGCCGCTGCGGCGATCTCCTTGACCTTGTCGTCGAACTGCCGGATGTTGCCCGGGTTCACCCGGACGGCGGCGCAGCCGGCGTCGATCGCGGCGAAGACGTACTTGGGCTGGAAGTGGATGTCGGCGATCACCGGGATCTGCGACTTGCGGGCGATCGCCGGCAGGGCCTCCACGTCGTCCTGCGAGGGCACGGCCACCCGGACGATCTGACAGCCGGACGCGGTCAGCTCGGCGATCTGCTGGAGGGTGGCGTTGACGTCGGAGGTGAGGGTGGTGGTCATCGACTGCACCGACACCGGCGCACCCCCACCGACCGGCACCGGGCCGACCATGATCTGGCGGCTGGCCCGGCGCGGGGCGAGCGCGGGGGGCGGCGCGACGGGCATACCGAGACTGACTGCGGTCACTTCAGGCACTCACCTTGAGAAGAGCGTGATCGGGTTGACGACGTCCGCGGTGACGGTCAGCAGCGTGAACACGCCGCCGATGAGGATCACCACGTACGTGATGGGCATGAGCTTGAGATAGTCGACGCGGCCCGGGTCGGGGCGGCCGAACCGGGCGAAGACCCAGGACCGCACCCGCTCGAACCACGCGATGGCGATGTGCCCGCCGTCGAGCGGCAGCAACGGCAGCAGGTTGAACACGCCGATGAAGAAGTTCAGCGACACGAACAGCATGAAGAACACCAGCCAGGCGTTGTGCTCCACCGCCTCACCACCGAGCCGGCTCGCGCCGACCACGCTGATCGGGGTGTCCACGTCCCGCTCGCCGCCGGTGATCGCCGTCCAGAGGGCGGGCACCTTCTGCGGGATGCGCTTCATCGCCTCGTACGTGCCGACGGCCATGTCGCCGGTGAACCGGGCGGTCCCGCCGAGGGCGGCGACCGGCCCGTACTGCACGCGGGTGGGGGTGCTGAACTGGAGGCCGATGCCGAGCGCGGCGACCGGGCCGACCGCGCCCTTCGGGTCGTCCAGGGGCGGGCGCTGGGTCTGCGCGAGCACGGTGCTGGTGGTGCCGGGCTGGCCGTCGCGGACGTACGAGATGGTGGCGGTGTCGCCCGGCTTGGTGGCCCGCAGCGCGACCAGCAGGTCGCCGTAGTTGTCGATCGGGGCGCCGTTGAACGAGGTGATCTTGTCGCCGTCGCGCAGGTTGGCCAGCGCGGCCGGGCTGGCCTGGTCGCTCGCCGCGCACTCGCGGACGGCGTTCTCCGGCACCACGCACTTGGCCAGGCCGATCACCGCCGGTTCCTGGCGGGCCTCGGCGTCGGTGGTCGGGAAGTCCGGGTTGGGCAGGCCGGCGGAGACGGCGATGATCCAGGTCGCGACCAGGGCCAGCGCGAAGTGGGTGACCGACCCGGCGGACATCACGATCGTCCGCTTCCAGACCGGGTAGCGCCACATCGCCCGGTGCTCGTCGCCCGGCTCGACGTCGTCGTCCTGCGGCGTCATGCCGACGATCTTGCAGAAGCCGCCGAGCGGGATGCCCTTGAGGCCGTACTCGGTCTCGCCCCGCTTGAAGCTCCAGATGGTGGGGCCGAAGCCGACGAAGTAGCGGGTGACCTTCATCCCGAACGCCTTGGCGGTGAGCATGTGCCCCGCCTCGTGCAGGCTGACCGAGACGAGGATGGCCAGGGCGAACAACACCACCCCGAGCAGGTACGCCATCAGGCTCCTTCCACCGATGCCGATGCCGACGACGCCGAGGCTGAGGCCGACGACGACGCTGACGCCGCCGACGACGGCGACGCCACGATGATCTCCTGCGCATGCGCGCGCGCCCACGACTCGGCGGCGAGCACGTCCTCGACGGTACCTGGTTCGGCGAAATCGGGAGCATCGTCCAGCACCCGCCGGAGGGTGTCCACGATGCCGAGGAACGGCAGCCGGCCGGCGACGAACGCCGCGACGCACTCCTCGTTGGCCGCGTTGTAGATCGCCGGGCGGCAGCGCCCCGCCTCGCCGGCCGCCTTCGCCAGCGCCACCGCCGGGAACGCCTCGTCGTCGAGCGGGGCGAACTCCCAGGTGTGCGCGGTTGTCCAGTCGACGGCGGCAGCGGCGTCGGGCACCCGGTCGGGCCAGCCGATGCCCAGCGCGATCGGCAGCCGCATGTCGGGCGGGCTGGCCTGGGCCAGCGTCGACCCGTCGGCGAACTCGACCATCGAGTGGATCACCGACTGCGGGTGCACCATGACGGTGATGTCGGCGTACGGCACGTCGAACAGCTCGTGCGCCTCGATCACCTCCAGCGCCTTGTTGACCATCGTCGCGGAGTTGATCGTGACGACGGGCCCCATATTCCAGGTCGGGTGCGCCAGGGCCTGCTCGGGTGTGACCTGCGTCAACTCGTCGCGCCGCCGCCCCCGGAACGGCCCGCCGCTGGCGGTGACCACCAGCCGGCGCACCTCGCCCCGGGTGCCGCCGCGCAGGCACTGGGCCAGCGCCGAGTGCTCGGAGTCGACGGGCACGATCTGCCCCGGCCGCGTCACCGCGGCCTTCACGAGGGGGCCGCCGGCCACGAGCGACTCCTTGTTGGCCAGGGCGAGGGTACGCCCGGCGCGCAGCGCCGCGAGGGTCGGCGCGAGCCCCAGCGAGCCGACCACCCCGTTGAGTACGACGTCGCAGGGCCACTGGGCCAGCTCGGTCATCGCGTCCGGCCCCGCCACGATCCTGGGCAGCTTGAAGTCGCCGCTGGACCAGCCGCGCCGGCTCGCCTCGGCGTAGAAGGCGAGCTGGAGGTCCTGCGCGGCCGACGCCTTCGCCACCCCGACCGCCTCGACGCCCAGTTCGAGGGCCTGCGCGGCGAGCAGCTCGACGTTGCCGCCACCGGCGCCGAGCGCCACCACCCGGAACCGGTCGGGGTTGCGCCGGACGATGTCGATGGCCTGGGTGCCGATCGAGCCGGTCGAACCGAGCAGCACAAGATCGCGGGGAGTTGTCACCGGCCCATTCTTCCCCAGCCCTCCACCGCCCCCGCGTCCGGTCAGCGGCGTCAGGGCGCCTCGTCGTCGAGCAGGTCGGCCGGGTCGACCGTGAACTCGAACGGGCGGACCATGGTGAACGTGCTGCCGGCCGCGGCGGCGGCCAGCGGGCGGTACTCGCCGTCGACCAGCTCGTACAGCGCCAGGGTCGGCACCCGGTTGCGCAGGTCGACGCGGAGGAAGAAGGGCACCCCGGCGGCGGCGTACTCGCGGGGCCGGTCGATCACGTCCTTGCGCCGGTTGCCCGGCGAGACGATCTCCCCGAGCAGCACGGCGTCGCTGATCTTCATCGTCGTCCGGCCGCCACCCGAGGCACGCAGCACGACGATGTCGGGGATGAACAGGTCGTCACCGGAGACGATGTTGACCTCGTGATAGAGCCAGAGCCCCGCCCGCCGGGCCGCCTGCTTGAGCAGGTAGGCCAGGTCGAGCTCGACGTTCTGGTGGTCGAAGCCGGCATGTGGTGTCACGATCACGCTTCCGCTCAGGACCTCGACCTTGGGGCCGTTGGCCTCCGGCAACAGGTCGAGGGCGAGCCGGGCGGTCCACGGCTCGTCGTGCCACCGGAGCACGTCGAACGACGGCTCGGGTCGCTGCGGCGCCGGCTCGGGCGCGTACGCTGCCTGGGCCATCGGGCTCACCCCCTCAGCGCGACATCCTGCTCAGGTCAGCCTAGCCGTCGCAGCCCCCGGCGCAGCGCATCGCACAGCCTGTCCGACGGGAGTCGGGCCTGGGTGAAGGTGCGGCCCGATCACGTCACCAGCCGCTGAAGGCCACCAGGAAGCCGAGCCCGAGCCCGCCGAGGACGAGCAGGTAGCCCAGGCCGATGAAGACCAACCGGCGGTGCCGCAACGGCAACGGCAGAAAACCGGCGAGAGCGAGCAGCACCCCGAGCACGGCACCGCCGGTCGGTGCGATCACCACCAACTCACCGGCTGGCCCGCAGATCATCAGCCCCTCGGTTCCCTCGGTGCCGCAGGCGTCTGCGGCCATCGGCAGGAACATCCCGACCAGGGCCACGATCAGGGCGAGCACGACCAGGAGCACGACCGCGATCACGGCGGCGGCGGTGGCCACCGCACTGCCCGGGCGGGCCCCCGCTGCACCCGGGCGGGTGCCCGCCGACAGCGTGGCATCGCCCTGGGGACCGCCCGGCACCACCATGTTCGTCCTCCTGCTTGTCGCAAACCCGGCCTGCCGAGGTTGCCGGGGATCTCCCCGGGGCGGCCGGCGCGGGCACGAGCGTAGGCCGCCGGCACCGGTCCGGCAACGGCTGACCAGGTGAAGTGTCGGCACCGACCAGCGGGGTCGCGGATGGTGAGGCGTTCCGTGGTGAGCACGGTCATGACGCGGGATCGTCATGCGTACCGGGGGGCGGGGCGGGGAAGAAGGTCGCGGTGACGGACGGATGGCAGCGGGCGAAGCGGATCACCAGTGCCGCGTTCCGGCCGGTACGCGGGCGGGACCTGTCGCTGCACGCCGCCGCCATCACGTTCTACGGGGCGATCGCCGTGGTGCCCGTGGCGCTGCTGGCCATCTGGGCGACGGGGCTGGTCGCCGGGGCGGACCGGGTGCGGCGGCTCACCTCGTACGCCATCGAGACGCTGCCCACCGACATCGGTGCGGACCGGGCGGTGGCCGCGCTGGTGGCGGCCGGGCTCGGCCTGACCCCGACGCTGGCCCTGGCCGCGCTGCTGCCGGCGTCGCTCTACGGCGAGGGGCTGCGCCGGGCGTTCGTGTCGGTGGCCGCCCCGCGCGAGCCGGGCGGATCGCTGGTCGGCTGGCGGGGCCGGCTGCTGCTGCTCCCGCTGCTCGCGCCCGCCCCCGCGCTGCTGCTGTCGATCCTGCTGGCGCTGCCGGTGACAACCCGACTCGTCCGCGAGGGCGGCTGGCGGGGCGCGCTCGGCGTGGTGCTGTCGTTCCTCGGGGTCTGGCTGGTGCTCACCCCGGTGCTGATGTGGGTGTTCCGGGTGGTGGGGCCGGCGTCGCCGGACTTCCTGTCGACGCTGGGCATGGGATCTTTCACGGCGGCGAACCTGTCCGGATTCCTGCACGGCTTCGTGCTGTTCGCCTCGCTGCCGCTCGACCTGGGCGTCCCGTTCGGCGGCTTCGACGCGATCGGCGGTGGGGTGGCGGTGCTGCTCTGGCTCTACCTGTTCCACGTGATCGTGCTGGCCGGATACTCGGCGACGCTCGCCCTGTCGGGCTGGCGGGCCTGCCGCGCCGCCGCGCGTTGAGCACGCGCGAGGACGCGGCGGGCCTCCTGCCCGGGTGTCGCTGGGCCAGGGTGTCGCTAGGGGCGGTCGGGCGGGCCCGACCGGGTCGCCGCGACGAAGCCTGAACGGGTGGCCCCGACGAAGCCGGCCCAGGCCACCGGGGTGAAGCTCAGCGCCGGGCCCTGCCGGTCCTTGCTGTCCCGCACACCGACCGACTCGGCGAACGCCGCCACCTCGACGCAGTTGCCCTCCCCGCCGGAGCGGGTGGACGTGCGCCACACACCGTCACGCTGCACTGGACATCTCCTTCGCTGTCGATGCGATCAGCTCGCGGGACTCGGCCCCGCTCAGCGCCCGCTCGGCGAGCGAGCGCCAGGCTTCCTCGTACGTTTCGATCTCGCGCGGCCGGTCCAGGTAGACCGCGCCGCACGGCCCGTCGGAGTAGATGGTGGTCGGCTCCGGCTCCCGGACGTTCTGCGGGAAGTCGAGCATGGTGAAGGTGCCCGCCTGCGACCAGCGGACCAGCCCGGCGTCCAACGGCAGCACCCGGACGCTGACGTTGTGCTGCTCGCCCGTCACCGTCAGGGCGTCGAGCTGGCGGGCCATCGCCGCCCGGTCCCCCAGCGGCCGGCGCAGCACCGCCTCGCCGCCAAGCCCCTGCGGCGGGGCGGGCGAAGACCATGAGCAGCGGGTACGGGGTGTCGCTGGCCGAACTGCGCCGGCACGTGGCGGCCCGGCCGACGTGGCGGTGTCGGGTGTGTGCTGCGCTGTGGCCCTGCCAGCCGGCGAAGCTCTGCCTACGCGCGGAGTACGCGCGCGGGACCGGGTCGGGCTGGCGATCTACCTGTGCGTGCTGATGCACGACGCGATCGCCGACCGACTGCGCACCCGCCCGGAGGAGGTGGACCCGGCGGACTACTTCGCCCGCTTCATCGCCTGGACCCGCCACTGACAGCCCACCTCATCGCACCTGCATCCCAAGTTTTATAGGCGCCACTACCGAAACCAGATTCGCTTCCCGCGTCAAGGCGACAACCGTCGACTCCCGGCCAACCCAAGGAATGCGGATCAGCTCAAGCAAATTAGGTCATCGAACCCTCATCGACCGCCTCGTCTTCACGCAATAATCGACAACCGAAAGCAACTTCACCAGCTCGGCAAACTGCTCCGCCTTCATGCCCTTTTCCGCACTGCCAGCATAGGAGCCGTCCCCCCAAGCAGCACACACCTCATGCAGACGCGACTGCATCCCCAAGACCCACTTAAGTGCAAGAATACCACCATCAAGGAGACTCGGATCAAATATTGGCCGAAGGCAGGTTTCAACCCTAGACCAAGGAACCACACCCCCGTATTCCATCATCTCCCCAAGACATATCCGTTCCTCTGCAGCTAGCAGATCAGCGAAAGCATGGAAGTGCGCCCAACCATAGCTCGCAGGCGAAGGCACGAGATCCGAGCGGCCCCTTGCTCTACACTCGACCTCGTAGACGACCACCCAACTCCTCACAGTTGAACTTCGGCACCGATGGCAATGTCTCGCCCGTCCACATCGCCAACTGCGGAAGGCGGGGCAAGACGGTGCAGGCCGAGGCCGCGCCAGTGTGGATCCAGGTTCCTCGGGAACGGGCCGGGTCGTTCACCCCGCAGATCGTCCCCAACCACACCCGCCGCCTGGACGGGTTCAACGAGGCGATCGGCCTCGCTGCACGCGAAAGTCCTGACGACCGGCGAGATCTCAGCGCATCTGACGGACATGTACGACGCCGACGTGTCTCGAGAGTTGATCAGCCGGGTCACCGACAACGTCCTAGAGGGCGGTCAAGCACGGAAAGCGCACACTCCCCCAATGCGATCAACTCGCGGGCCTCGTCGACAAATTCTCATTCCCGAAACGATTCCTCAATTTCATCTTGAATCGACGCGCTCACCGCGAAAGCGGTCGACCACACCTCGCTATCCGCGATAACATCCTTGGCTTCCGACAAAGAGACCCGCCTAGTCTTCGCGAACACTATCGCAGACTGGATCACACTAAAGCCGCGCTTGCGAAGTGCATCCAGTAGGGCTTCATCGTCTTGCGCAAGCAGACCTGACGCACGAACATCGTTTGCCACAGCCTCCGCATTGAACGATTCCACTGTCAACTCCTCGACCTCATCCGACCCGTCGCCACATCAATCACATAGTTAAATGGCCGACGTGGCACGCCAGGCGTTACACGCTTTCCGCTGATACTAATCGATTCAATTCCATCCTCCCGAGCCCAGGCCATCACTTGGCGCTTGAGGTCAGCAACACCCGTCGCACCAAGCCTTTCCATCTGCTCGGCAGGCTGCCCCTTGACAAAGACCATGAGATCTTGCATGTGCAAGTTCCCCCCCGACCTCGACACTTGAGCACCCAACTCTAAAGTGTGACCGCCGATCTCAACTTCCTTCGTCCAGAAACCGGCGAGTTCAGTCAGTCGTAGCACTTGATCTTGGTGGTTCGGTGGGACAGGATGCCCGCCGTGCGCAACATGCTGACGTTGGCTGATCGTGAAG
>NZ_JBHUVA010000100.1:0-20565 GCF_042670805.1 Micromonospora sp. NPDC057141
GGACCCGCAGCGTCGCGGGTCCGCGACGACGGCGCGGGTCCGCCCGTGGGCCACCCGGTCGCCATGCGGCGGGTCAGCTCCGCCGCCCGATACGCGGCGACCTCGCGCGCCTTCGCCGCCACGAACCGCCGCAGCGGCACCGGCGCAGCGGCGGTCACCTGCTCCCGGACCCGGGTGCCGCCCGCCACGGCGGCCAGGTCCACCACCGCCCGCAGCGACACCCAGCCGGGGCTGTGCACCTCGCTGACCAGTTGCTCGCCCGGCCGCGTCGCCACCATCCGTACCCGGATCGGGTTGTCCCAGCGCACCGGCCCGACCAGCCGGAAGCGCTCGACGGCGACGTAGTGGGCCACGGCGCGGCCATGCACGTCGTGGCTCGTCCGCACGTCGCGGACCGCCACGATCAGCGGCGACAGGCCGACGTAGCTGAACGGGTCGGACAGGTGGTGGTACACCTCGTCCGGCGGCGCCGCGACGACGCAGGTCGTCTCGAACGCGACCGGTGGTTTCCGGGCCTCGGGCACGCCGACATCCTGCCATGCCCGTCCCCGGCCGGCGGCCACCGTCGGGAGAGGACGTTGCCGCAGGCATCGACGCACATTATTCTGTCAACGCCACCCCGCGAACGGATGGACCGGGAGGGCGGAGGATGAACGGGAGACCCTCCCTGGCCATCGGCATCGCTTCCTCGGCGGCGCACCGCCGGCGCCTCGCCGAGTTGTTCGGCGGGTCCGCGGCCGTCCTGATCGTCTCCAGCGTCGACCAGGCGCGGCGGTTCCTCGGCGTTCCCTGCGAGCCCTCCGCCCCGCCAGCCCCGCCCGCCGAGGCGGCGGCCCCCCGGATGGTGGTCGCCGCCGACGCGCCAGCGGCGACCGCGCTGAGCATCGACTCCGATCGCCGGGTGCTGCGCTGGCGCAACCGCGAGATCGGCCTGACCCCACTGGAGCACGACCTGCTGCGCTGCCTGGTGGGCACGCCCGGGCACACCTGGACCCACCGGCGGCTGCACCGCGAGGTCTGGGGCACCGAACGCCTGGGCCGCGGCTCCGACCTGCACTCGGTGGTGCGCAGGGTGCGGCGCAAGCTGGCCCGGCTGGGCGTACCGGCGACGATCGACGCGGTCCGGGGGGTCGGCTTCCGGCTGGCGGTGGCCTGACCCCTCCGGCACCCGGCCGGCCGGGCCGCCCCGAGGACACCCGTGGCCCGCCCGGTCGTGCGACCGGGCGGGCCGGGGCTGTCCCGTCAGCTGTCGACGGTCAGCAGCGGATCGGCGCCAACGCGAAGTTCTCCACGGTGGGCGTACTGGTGTTGATCTTCGTCTGCCGGGTCTGCGGCTTCCAGTCGTCCTTGGCGACGATCATCGTCAGCGGATTGTTCCGCTTGTCCAGCCAGTAGGCGTACCGGCCCTGGGCATCGGTGGCGAACGTCCACGACATCGCCCACGAGTCGACCTGGACCACCGCCCCGGCGATCGGCGCACCGACGCCCTGGCAGCTCGTCCCGGTCACCGTGCCCAGCAGCTTGCCCCAGGTCTTCGGCGGCTGCGCGGTCATCGTGACCGGCACCGGCGCGACCGCGTACGGGGTGTTCTCGGTGATCACCACCGACGCCGTGTACGTGCCCGGCTGGTCGACGGTGGCCGCGATCCCGACGGTGACCGTGACCTTCTCGCCCGGCGCCAGCGTGGCCGCGGTCTTGTCGATCGTCAGCCAGCTGACGTCCGCGGCAGCCTCGGCGCACTCGCCGAAGCCGGGCAGTGCCTCGCTGTCGGCCGTCGCGGTGAAGCCGCCCGAGGAGCCGCCGACCTTGTAGAAGCCGCACGCCGCGCCGCCCCGGTACCGGGCGGTGTTGGCGTTCGGCAGGGCCGACCACGAGTTGCTCGCCGGCTCGTAGGCGAAGCCGGCGTTGGTGATCGCCCCGCCCTGCGAGCCGCCGACGACCAGCAGCTTGCCGTTGGCCACGGCGAACGAGCTGGCCCAGTTGTCGGCCGGCGCGTCGGCGATCGCGGTCCAGGTGTTGGTGGCCGGGTCGAAGGCGTAGCCGGCCTTCTGCGCGACGGACCCGTCGTTGCCGCCGGTGCAGTAGACGACACCGTCGATGCCGCCGCAGGACAGGAACGCCACCGCCTTCGGGTAGTCGGGCAGCGTCTCCCACGTGTCGCTGGCCGGGTCGTACCGGACGACGTCGTTCGACATCGGCGTGCAGTTCGCCGTCGTGCAGCCCGCGACCGCGTACAGCTTGCCGTCGGCGACGGCCTGTCCGGCGGCGGACCGGGGCGCGGGGTTGTCCGCCTTCTTCGTCCAGGTGTTGGCTGCCGGGTCGTACGACCAGGTGGCGGCGTCCGGGCCGGACGCCCCCCAGCCGCCGGTCACGATGATCTTCCCGTCGACGACGCCGGCCGTGACGGCGTTGCGCGCGCCGGGCAGGTCGGCGATCGCCGTCCAGGTCTGGGCGATCGGGTCGTAGGCGTAGTTCTTCGCCGACGACGCCGTGCCGTTGCCGCCGGCGATCGAATACACCTTGCCGTCCAGGCTGACCACCCGGTTGTCCATCACGGTGGCCGGGAAGTCGGTGACGTCCGCCCAGGGCGCGGCCTGCGGGCCGGCCGGGGCGGGGGCCGCCGCGGCGGCCTTGCCGGACGCCCGCGCGGCCAGCGACGTGGCGGCGGTGAGCCGCTGCTCCGGGGCCCCGTCGGCGGCCAGGATCTGCCGCTGGGTGAGCCGGGAACCGTCGGCCCGCAGCAGCTCGAACCCGCCGTTGCGCTCACCGAAGCGGACGTCGACGGGGGCCCCGCCCGTGTTGGTCACCGTGAAGGTCTTGGCGACGGTGCCGGTGGGCATCCGCACCGTGCCGCTGACCGCCGCCGGCTGCACCGTCAGCCGACCCGCAGCGAGCTTGAACGTCGCGGCGGTGGCCCAGTCTGCCTCGACGGTGACCTTCTTGCCCTGGCTGACATAGCCGCCGGCCTTGGCGGTGAACCGGTGCGCGCCGGTCAGCGAGGAGAACAGCCAGTAGAAGCCGTCGGGCAGCTCGGTGTCGTCGGGGGTGGCCACCGTGGTGGTCGTCTGCGCCGGCCGGTCGTCGCTGGTGACGGTCGCGCCGTTGACGTACCCGTTGTCGTTGGCGTCGCGGACGTGGCCGAGCACCAGGCCGCCGTCGGTCGGCGCGCAGGTGACCTCGCTGCCGATCAGCACGTTGTCGACCTGCCACCACCACTCCCAGGTGGCGTCGTAGTAGTGGAACCGGACCTGGACCCGGGACTCGCCCGCGGCCTGCGGAATCGCGATCTCGGTCACCTTGGGCCCGCGCACGTCCGCCGCCTGGCGCAGCACGTTGGTCCAGGTCTCGCCGCCGTCGACGCTGAGGTCGACGTCGGCACGCTCGGCGCTGACCCAGTTGAGGTCCTGGTTGAACCGGATCACCGGCGCGGCGACGGCGGTCAGGTCGACGACCGGGCTGACCAGCGAGGTGTCCTGCTTCCCGCCGCTGCCGTAGTCGTCGCTGTCGACGATCGCGAAGCCGCCGGTGCCGCCGGTGAGGTTGCCCCGGTCACCCGCGTCGGTGAACCGCCACCCCTGGCCGGTGCCGGCGTCGTCCACGACCGACCAGCCGGCCGGGGCGCGGTCGCCGTCGAAGGTCTCGTAGACCCCGTCGGAGCCGTACCCGTAGCCGGGCGCGGCGGTGCAGGCGGCCGGGTCCACGGCGACGGCGACGTTCTGGGTCTTGTTGCCGGAGCCGACCACGACGTCGTGGGTCACGGTCGGGTAGCCCGGGTACTGCGGCTCCACCTTCAGCTTGTACGTCGCCGAGGAGGGCAGGGTGAGGCTGTATCGGCCGTTGCCGGGCGTGGTGTAGTCGGACACCGGCAGGCCCTCGACGCTGACCTTCGCGTACAGCGGCCAGCCGTGGCCGGAGCCGTCGGTGACCGAGCCGCTGACGGTGACCGACGGCACCGCCGTCAGGGCGACGTCGAGCGTCGTGGTCGCGGCGGCGCGGACCGTGGCGGGCAGGGACCGGGCGGCGTAGCCGAACGCGGTCACGGTGACCTGGTAGTCGCCGGCGGGCAGCAGCGACGAGTACGTGCCGTCGGCGCCGGTGGTGAGCTGCCGGGCGGCCGGGCCGGTGAGGGCCACCGTGGCGCCGGGGACCGGGTCGCCGGTGGCCGCGTCGGTGACCGTGCCCGCGAGGGTGCCGGTCTCCCCGATCGGGGCGGCGTCGAGCAGCGCGAGGGCGTCGAGGCGGCCCTCGCCGTACACGTTGTTGTCGTCGGCCGTGCCGCCGCACTGGGCATCGGCGGTGTCGATCGCCGAGTCGTCCAGCAGGGCGCGGGTGGCCGCGACGTCGCCGACCAGCGCGGGCGCCGCCGACCACAGCAGCGCGACCGTGCCCGCGAGGTGCGGCGAGGCCATGGACGTGCCGCTGAGGCTGCCGTAGCCGCCCCCGGGGATGCTGGAGCGGACGTTCACGCCGGGCGCGGAGATGTCGGGCTTGACGGCGCCGCCCTGGCCGGCGCCCCGGGCGGAGAAGCTGGCGATGGTGTTGTTGACGTCGTACGCGCCGGTGGAGTAGTTGCTGGACCGGCTGCCCGGTGAGCCGCTGGTCTGGCAGGACGGGCCGCTGTTGCCGTTGGACCAGGCGCCGAAGATGCCCGACGCGGCCCAGGCCAGCGTGACGTCCTCCATGAACGGGTCGTTGGAGGGCGTCCGGGTGCCCCACGAGTTGTTGATGACGTGGGGCCGCCTGCCGGCGTCGGGGTGCTCGCCGGCGAGGTCGGTAGGCTCGAGCATCCACTGGCCGGAGGCGATCAGCGCGGCGTCGGTCGGGCAGCAGCCGTTGGCCGCGATCCACCGGACGCCGGGCGCGACGCCGATCTGGTTGGCGCCGTCGGCGCCGGCCATCGTGCCCATCGTGTGGGTGCCGTGGCCGTCGCCGTCGCAGGGCGCGGCGGCGCAGTCGCCGGCGGCGTCGAACCAGTTGTAGTTGTGGTCGAAGGTGCCGTCGCCGTTGTTGCCCCGGTAGGACTTCACCAGCGCCGGGTGGTCGAACTGCACGCCCGAGTCGATGCTCGCCACCGTGATGCCGGCGCCGGTGACGCCGTAGCGCGACCAGACGTCGTCGGCGTTGATGTTGGCGATGCCCCACTCCAGGGCGTTGGCCGCCTTCTCGTCGGTGCCCTTCGTGACCTCGGGCGGCTGGTAGGCGACCGGCGCGTGGACGCCGTCGACCTCGGCGTGCGCGGCGAGGCTCTGCGCCAGCGCCAGGGAGCCGCTGCTGACCTTGATGGCGTTGGTCGCCCAGAAGCTCTGGTACTTCGCGCCCGCCCCGTCGAGCTCGGCGCGCACCTTGACCTGGCTCTCGGCGGCGGTGCGGCGCAGCGCGTCCGCCACGGCGGCGCCCCGCTTCGTCCAGTCGGTGATCGCGCCGGCCCTGCTCAGGTCCGCCCGGGCACCGAAGTGGATCCAGAAGTCGCTCTCGGTCTTGGTCTGGAGCCGCTCGACCAGCTCGGGCCGGATCTTGTCCGCGGGCGCGGGCGTCCCGCCCGGCGCGGCCTGCGCCCCGGAACCGGTCGTGGCCAGGGCCGTCGCCGCGAGGGCGAGCGCCGCCCCGGCGCTCACCAGGCGCCTGGCCAGGCCCCTGGGGTGTGGACGTCTCAGCATCGGTGGGCCTCCTGCAGAACGACCCGCGGTTGGTCGAGCCGTGACAGGGGTACAACGACCGAGTCTCCCCTCTGGACGCACCGGTACGTGCAGCCCCCAGGCCCCCAGGCGCCGTGCGGGTCACGCCGGCCGCCTGTGGGGCAACTATGATCGACAAAGATGAAGGATCAAGCACGCTACGTGAGCAACTCGTCGCTAAGAGCCGCTCGCCCGGCGGCGGCGCCTGACAGTCGTTGTCACGGCGCTGACAGAGTCGGGCAGGGGCCACCGGTCGCGTCCTGGCGGACGCGGTGAGCGGCGGCGACGACAGCGCGTCGCCGGGCCCCCTCGACGAGGCGGGGCCGACGATCCCGCTGGTGATCGCGGTGACGCCGTCGGCAGCCGAACGGATCCGGCTCGCCGAGCGCCTCGACGGCATCGCGCCCCTGCTGCTGGTGGCCGACCTCGACGAGTTGCGCCGGCTGATCGCGGTGCCGTCCACGCGGGAGGCCACCGGGCAACCGGCCGCCGATGCGGGTCCGGACGACACGCTGCGGATCGACTCGGCCCGTTCGACCGCCCGCTGCGGGGAGCGCGAGGTCTTCCTCACCCGGCTCGAACGCGACCTGCTGGCCCACCTGACCAGCGAACCGGTCCGGGTCTGGAGCTACGCGGAGCTGCACCGGACGGTCTGGCACGACGAGGAGCGGCAGCGTACGGCCGACGTGCAGTCCCTGGTGAAGCGGCTGCGCCGCAAGCTCGACCAGCTCGGCACCGGCGTCACCGTCGTCGCGGTACGGGGGGTCGGGTTCCGGCTGACCGACCACCGGCGGCCCCGGGTCGACGGCGGGTGAGGCCACAGCCGTGGCGGTGCAGGATGGGGGGACATGGCCGAGCTCGTCGGGCGGGACGACCAGATCAGCATGCTCAGGGATCTGCTCACCCACGCGGTCGAAGGGCGGGGCGGCGCGCTGGTGTTGCGGGGCGAGGCCGGGATCGGCAAGTCGGCACTGCTGGAGCACCTGGTCCGGGCCGGGCACGAGCGCGGGACGCGCGTACTGAGCGTGACCGGTGTGCAGGCGGAGGGGCAGATTCCGTACGCCGGGCTCGACCGGCTGCTCCGTCCGCTGCGTCCCGCTCCGATGGCGGCGGATTCGCCGTACCGCCGGGCCGTTGAGGTGTTGCACCTGCTCGGCGAACCGGAGCAGCCCGCATTGCTCGCGGTCGACGACGCGCACTGGCTGGACGCCGCGACCTGGGAGACTCTGACGTTCCTCTGCCGGCGGGTCGGGTCGGACCCGATCGCCGTGGTCATGGCGGCGCGCGACGGCGAGGACATCGACCGGCGGCTCGCCAGGGCCGGGCTACCCGAACTGCGGCTGGAACCGCTGCACCCGGCAGACGCCGGCAGGCTGCTGGAGCGGACCGCGCCCCGGTTGACCCAGCGGCTGCGCGCCTTGGTGCTGGACGAGGCCGCCGGAAACCCCCTGGGCGTCGTGGAACTCGGGGCCTCGGTCGCGCGGCTCGGCGGTTCCGCGCTGTTGCCGTCGTCGCTGCCGCTGAGTACGCGGGTGGAACGGACCTTCGCCGGCCTGGTCGCCGACCTGCCACCGTCGACCCGGAGTCTGCTGCTGATCGCGGCGCTGAACGACGGCACAAGCCTGGACGAGATCCTGGCGGCCGCCGCGATCCTGGTCGACGCCGACGTCCCCACGGAGGCGATCCAGCCGGCCGTGACGGCCCGCCTGGTCGCCGTCGACGAGCGGTACGAGGTGCGGTTCCGGCACCCGCTGCTCCGCTCGGCGCTGCGTCAGCAGGCCGCGCCCGCCGACCGCCGCCGCGTGCACGCGGCGCTGGCCGAGGTGCTGTCCGCCGCCCCGGACCGCCAGATCTGGCACCGGGCCTCGGCCGCGTCGGGACCGGACGAGGCGCTGGCCCGGGAACTCACCGACGTGGCCAGCGCCGCCGCGCAGCGTCAGGCGCCGCTCGCGCTGGCCGCGATCAGCCGGGCCGTCCAGCTCAGCCAGGACCCGGCTGCGCGCGGCAGCCGGCAGGTCCGGAGCTGTCTCCTGGCACACGAGCAGGGCGACCCGCACACCGTGCGGCGACTGATCCACGAGGTCGACGAGAACGCCCTGCGGCCGGCCGACCGCGCTCGGCTGACCTGGATGCGCGAGACGTACCTTTCGGTCGCCTGGTCCGGTCCCGAGCGGATGCTGACCTACGCCGACCTGATCGACGCGATGCGCCGCGACGGCGACCCCGACCTCGCCCTCCAGGCGATGAACGACCTCGCGCTCCGCGTCTACTACTCCAACCTGCCGGCCCACATCCGCGACCGGTTCACCGAGGTCACGCTCGCGCTCGGCTCCGCCGACGACGACCCGCGACTGGCCGGAATCCTCCTGCTGGTCGCACCGGTCGAGCACGGTGCCGCCGCGCTGCGGCGGCTGGAGCACCTGGTGCACCGGGTGGACCTGCCACCGACGCTGCGCAGCGACCTGTCGATCGCCGCCTGGGCCATCGGCGCGTTCGACCTCGCCGGGACGCTCGCGCTGTCCGCCGCGGCCGACCTGCGCGCACAGGGCCGGATCGGTGTCCTCTCCCAGGCGCTCAACGCAGCCGCGTCGGCGTACGCGGCCCTGGGCGACACCCGGGCCGCCCTGCCGCTGGCCGCCGAGTGCATCTCCCTGGCGGAGGAGACCGGGCTGCCGATGTGGGCGCTGGGCGGCGGACTCACCCTGGGCCTGGTCGAGGCGCTGCGTGGCGACGTCGCCGCCGCCCACCGCCGGGCCGAGGCCGCCGAGCAGCGTCTCTCCGCCGCCCGGCGACTGCCGATGCTGGCCCTCGTGCAGCGCATCCGGGGCGTCGCCGCGCTCGCCGACGGCCACGCGGATGACGCGTTCCGGCAACTCATGCGGGTCTTCGACCCGGCGGACAGCGCCTACTTCCCCCACCACCGGCTGCTCGTGCTCGGGCACCTGGCCGAGGCGGCCCTGCTCGGCGGCTTCCAGGACGAGCTGCGCCCCGTGGTCGCCGACCTGGAGCCCATCGCCGCCCGAAGCGGCTCGCCCTCGTTGCGGGTCGGCCTCGGCTATGCCCGCGCGGTGCTCAGCGGGGACTACCAGACCGCACTGGCCGAGGACCTGACCGGCTGGCCGTTCGACCGGGCCCGCCTACAGCTCGCGCACGGCACATCGCTGCGGCGCTCCCACCGGATCACGGAAAGCCGGCCGCCGCTGCGGGCCGCCGCGGCCACCTTCGACGCGCTCGGTGCCACCCCGTGGGCCGACCGGGCCCGGTCGGAACTGCGGGCCACGGGTGAGACGCGCCGTAGACCGTTGGACGCCCTGACCGCCCTCACCCCACAGGAGCAGCAGATCGCCCGGCTGGCCGCGGAAGGGCTGAGCAACCGCGAGATCGGCGCGCAACTGTTCCTGTCACCGCGGACGGTCAGCACCCACCTGTACCGGATCTATCCGAAGGTCCATGTCAGGTCACGCGCGGGACTGGCCCGGGTCATTACGTCATCCGACGTACGTTGAGCGCCCGTCCCGCTACCTATCGTCGTACCCATGGCTGTTTCGGAAAGTGTCGATCCGTGCCGGCCGGCGATCCACCTGCGGATCCTCGGCCCGCTACGGGTCCGGCGGGGCGGTGCCGAGGCGGACGCGGGGCCTCCCCAGCAACAGTGCCTGCTGGCGCTCCTGCTCGCGCGGGAAGGACACCCGGTCAGCGTCAACGAGCTGATCGATCTGCTCTGGGGCCCGGACGCGCCACCGAGCGCGGTGAACACCATCCACAAATACGTCGGCGCACTCCGCCGCCTGCTCGAACCCGGCCTGCCGCCGCGCACCCCGGGCGCGTACCTGACCCGGCACGGCCACGGGTACCGCTTCGCCGCCGGGCCGGACGCACTCGACCTCGTGCTGTTCCGGCGGATCGTCGCCGAGGCGAAGGCGTACGCGCGACGCGGCGAACCCGACGCGGCGCTCGGCCGCTACACCGCGGCGCTGCGGCTCGGCCACGGCCCTGCCGGCGACGGCCTGTCCGGCACGCCGGCGGCCCGGGCCACGTTCGCCCGCCTCGACGGCGAGTTCGCAGCCGCCGTCCTCGACGCCGCCGAGATCGCGGTCCGGCTGCGCCGCCCGTCGATGGTGCTGGCGCCGCTGCGGCGCGCGGCAGAGTTGGACCCGCTCGACGAGCGCGTCCAGGCGGGCCTGGTGACGACGCTCGCCGCCGCCGGCCGCCAGGCCGAGGCCCTGGCGGCGTACCGCTCGATCCGCGAGCGGCTCGCCGACGAGTTGGGCATCGACCCGGGACCGGACCTGCGGGAGGCGCACCGGCGGGTGCTGACCCAGGCCGGGCCGCCGACCCGCAGGGTCGTAGCCAGGCGGAGGCGCTGGCTACGACCCTCCCGCCGGTCGGCGGAGCCGGTCGATCAGGCGGCCGAGTTCACGTTGAACGTGATACCGGAGTACGAGCGTGCGGAGTCGAAGACCTTCGACAGCGGCGAGTAGTACGACCGCGTGGTGCAGGTGCCGTTGGAGTTGGTGCCGCCGTGCAGGATGCCGTAGGCCATGTGGTCGACCTCGCTGAAGAGCGGGCCGCCGCTGTCCCCGTCCTGCGTGCAGATGTCCGTGATCATTCCGCCGTCCTTCGTGAGGACCGTGCCGCACCTCGTGTTGTTGGACGTCTGACCGGTGTGGCAGGCCACCCAGCCGACCCCGATCTGGGAATAGCTGTACATCCCGTAGATCGGGAACTGCGCGCTCACCCGCGAGTTGAACACCGTGTTGCGGGGATTCACCACCCAGTACGTGACGTACTGGAAGCCGTTCATCACCACGTACGGCATGATGATGCCGTCGTAGGGGTAGTCCTGGCCGACGTAGGTCGGATAGTTGTAGCGGCCGACCCACAGGCCCGCGTGCTTGGAGTAGTAGGCCTTCCCGTCCTCGCTGCAGTGCCCCGCCGTGACCGTGTACTGCCAGCCGTCCGAGCCGTGCACGTTGAAGCCGTTGGTGCAGGTCCACTTCGGGTTCTTGTTGTAGTCGAACATGTCCAGCGTCAGTCCGCCGCGTATCGGCGCCTCACAGTTACGGATCGCGCAGGCCTGCGGGGTGGGGGTCGGCGAGTCGACCACCGTGACGCCCAGGTCGTCGGCCAGCGCGAGCCGGCCGGCCGAGCCACGTACGGCGGCCGCCGCCTGATGGTGCAGTTCCACCCGGTTGTGCCGCGGGTTGATCACCGGCTCCTGCTCGGGCGTGAGCCCCAGCCGGGCACTGACGTCTCTGGCCCTGGCCTCAAGGTCCTTGAGGGAGTGCCGCACCCCGACGACACGGATGTGCCGCCGGTCCGGGATCGCGCCCAGTGCGGGGGCCAGTTTCCCGGCGGCGGTGCTGGCGACGAACAGCACGCCCCCGTTGTCCTGGTCGATCCAGGAACCCGCGAAGGTGTCGGCATGGTCCCGGGCAAGCACGTCCTGCAACGCGGCCGCGGTCCGCTGCAGTTCGAGCCGGCGTACCGCCTCCGTGGTGCTGACGCCGTAGGTCCTGGTCAGATAGTCGACCGAGCCGGCGACGTTCGCCGGTTGCACCGGCGCCAGCGTGGCCAGCCGGATGACGGGGGCGGCCACCGCCGCCTCGGAAACGGTGAGAGATCCGGCGGCGACGATCAGGCTGACCGCCGCGGCCAGCCTCCAGTTCGTTCCTCTTCGCACCTGAGTCGCGTCCCTTCGCCTCGTGACGCGCTTTCGCGTCTGTGCCGTAGACGCTGTCAGGCGGCTGTTGACGCGAACTGGACGGTGAGTGGACGGCCGGATGCGTCCACAGTGGTCGGCCTCGGGCGTCGATGTGAGCAGGCGACGCTACGGCTGCCCGGGCGCGCAGTTGTTGCTCTTCCGGGTGACCGTGTATTCGGTGTCGTCGTTGGTGATCCCCGACGGCTCGCCGTCGAAGTGGGTCTCGACCTTCTCCCAGCCCCGGCGCTGCTCGTAGTGCAGGTGCGGCGCGCCGGAGTTGCCGGTGCTGCCGACCCGCCCGATCTGCTCGCCCTGGGCGACCCGCTGGCCCTCCCGGACCAGCGGCGGTTCGAGCAGGTGCAGGTACTGCGTCTCCCACCGGCCGCCGTGGTCGATCTTCACCCAGTACCCGCCGCCCCGGCCGCGCGGGCCGTCCGGGTTCTCGGGGGTACGACCACCCAGCGACCCGTTGATCCCCGCCACCGTCACCGTGCCGGCGTAGGAGGCGAGCACCGGCCGACCCCATGCCTCGCCCCGCTTGGGGAACAGGTCGACGTCGTAGTCGTCGTGCCCCGGATAGGTGCCGAGCTGCCACGTCTCGCCGCAGGCGACGGGGAGTTGGAACAGCGGGCGCGGGCCCGGTGGCCGCAGGAACTGCCAGGCGACCACGGCGACGGCGACGAGCACGGCGACCGCCCCGAGCGCGAGGACGGCGCGGGCACCCCGGCGGCGCGGGCGTCTGGTGGGGCGGCCGGTCGTCATCGTGCCGAGCATGGCAGACCCCGGCAACACTTCGGGCCCCGGGCCCCGGTGCCGGGCGCGATCGATCATCAGGACATCGATCCCCGTCTTGTCCGTGTTAACGGTAACAAGTATCCTGCCTCTCAGGAGCGAAGGGCACGCTCCGCCGCTGCCACCGGGATCGCCGATCCGTGGGCGGCAGAGCCGGAGCAACAGCCGGGAGCCGGGCACGTCCGGCGTCCACGTGGACGCCAGGCCCGCTCCGACCCCGTGATGTCGCACGCCCCACCAGGGCCGACCACGCCGCCGAACCCCCGGGCGGGCACCGGTCGACCCACGCATTCGCTCACGCACCCACCCCCGGGCAGACACCTGTTCCAGGTGCGCTGTCCCCGCCTCGGGAGGTACCTGTGAAAACTCCGACCGGCACCAGAATCAGACGCGGCGTCGCCTGGGTCGCGACCCTGCTCTGCGTCGCCACGCTGTTCGCCGCCCCGGCGCGGGCGGACAACCCGATCGTGCAGACCATCTACACCGCCGACCCCGCTCCGCTGGTGCACAACGGCCGGATCTACCTCTACACCGGCCACGACGAGGACGGCTCCACGTACTTCACGATGAAGGACTGGCGGGTGTTCTCCTCCGCCGACATGGTGAACTGGACCGACCACGGTTCCCCGATGAGCCTGGCCACCTTCTCCTGGGCCGAGGCCGACGCGTGGGCCGGCCACGTCGTCGCCCGCAACAACAAGTTCTACTGGTACGTCCCGGTGAAGCAGCGCGGCGGCGGCATGGTGATCGGGGTGGGCGTGGCCGACAGCCCCACCGGTCCGTTCCGCGACGCGATCGGCCGCCCCCTGGTCGGTAACGGGGAGATCGACCCGAACGTCATGATCGACGACGACGGGCAGGCGTACCTGTACTGGGGCAACCCCAACCTGTGGTACGTCAAGCTCAACGCGGACATGATCTCCTACTCGGGCAGCCCGACGAAGATCCCGCTGACCACGGCCGGGTTCGGCACCCGCACCGGCAACACCAGCCGCCCCACCCTCTACGAGGAGGGGCCCTGGGTCTACAAGCGCAACGGCATGTACTACAACGTGTTCGCCGCCGAGTGCTGCTCCGAGTTCATCGGCTACTCCACGGCCCCCGGCCCCACCGGCCCGTGGACCTATCGGGGAACGGTCATGCCCCGGCAGGGCGCCAGCTTCACCAACCACCCCGGCGTCATCGACTTCAACGGCGGGTCGTACTTCTTCTACCACAACGGGGCGCTGCCCGGCGGCGGCGGCTTCACCCGCTCCGTCGCCGTGGAGAAGTTCACCTACCACAGCGACGGCACCATCCCGACCATGAACATGACCACCACCGGCGCACCCCAGATCGGCACCCTCAACCCGTACGTCCGCCAGGAGGCCGAGACGATCGCCTGGTCCTCCGGCATCGAGACCGAAGCCACCAGCGAGGGCGGGATGAACGTCGGCTGGATCGAGAACGGCGACTACATCAAGGTCAAGGGCGTCGCGTTCGGCACCGGTGCGGCGTCGTTCAGCGCGCGGGTGGCCTCGGCGGCCAGCGGCGGCACGATCGAGCTGCGCCTGGGCAGTCCCACCGGCACCCGGGTGGGCGCCTGCGCCGTCCCCGGCACCGGCGGCTGGCAGACCTGGCAGACCGTCTCCTGCCCGGTGACCGGTGCGACCGGCACCCAGGACCTCTACCTGCGGTTCACCGGCGGCAGCGGCAACCTGTTCAACGTCAACTGGTGGCAGTTCGGCACCACCGGCAACCCGACGCCCACGCCCACCACCCCAGCCCCCACCACCCCGGCCCCCACCGCCACGCCGCCCACCACGCCGCCGGCCGGGCAGTCGTGCGGCGTCACGTACACGCAGGTCGGATCCTGGTCCGGCGGCTACGAGGGCCGGCTGACCATCGCCAACACCGGGGGCGCCGCCATCAGCGGCTGGCGGGTGACCTTCTCGCTGCCCACCGGGCAGTCCCTGTCGCAGGGCTGGAACGCGACGTTCGGCCAGCAGGGCAGCCAGGTGACCGTGACCAACGCCGCCTACAACGGCCAGTTGGCCGCAGGCGGCTCGACGACGGCCGGCTTCATCGCCTCCAGTAGCGGCAGCGCCCAGGCACCCACCAACATCACCTGCACGTCCTCCTGACCGGCGACGGTGACCGGGGGCGGGCCGACCAGGCCCACCCCCGGTCAGCGCGTACGGGACGGGGGCGCGACGCTGTCGCGCACGACGAGTTCGGTGGCGAGCTCCACGCGCGGGCTCTCGATCCGCTCGCCCCGGGCCAGTCGCAGCACGGTACGCGCGGCCAGCATGCCCATCTCCGCGAGCGGCTGCCGGACGGTGGTCAACGGCGGGGAGCACCACCGCACCTCGGGCAGGTCGTCGAAGCCCACCACGCTGACGTCGTCGGGCACCCGCAGGCCGCGCTTGCGGACCGCCTCGTAGACCCCGAGCGCCATCTGGTCGCTGGAGGCGAAGATCGCGGTCGGCGGGTCGGGCAGCGCGAGCAGCTGGGTGCCGGCGGCGTAGCCGGACTCGTGGTAGAAGTTGCCGGGCCGGATGAGGGCGTCGTCGACGGCGACGCCGACGGTGTCGAGCGCCGCCCGGTAGCCGTCCAGGCGGGCCCGGCTGCACATCAGCTGCGGCGGCCCGGCGATGAAGCCGATGCGGCGGTGACCGAGGCCGAGCAGGTACTGGTTGGCCTCCAGGCTGCCCGCCCAGTTGGTGGCGCCGATGGTGGGCGCCTCCTGCGGGGCGACCCCGGCGGGGTCGACGATCACCACGGGCAGGTTGAGCCGGCGCAGCTCGGCCTGCAACGGCGGCGCCACCATCGAGGTCACGAAGATCACCCCCTCGGTGGAGCGGGTCCGCATGTTGTCGAGCCACTGCTTGGCCGAGGAGGTGCGCTGGTGGATGGCCGAGACGACGGTGCCTGCACCGCTGCTGTGCGCCACGTCCTCCACCCCACGGATGATCTCCACCGCCCAGGGGCTGTCCAGGTCGTTGAAGACCAGGTCGACCAGAGCGGAGCTGACCTGTCGGCTCGGCGGGCGGCGGCGGTAGCCGTGCCGGGTCAGCAGTTCCTCGACGCGCTCCCGGGTCTGCGGTGCGACGTCGGAGCGGCCGTTGATGACGCGGGAGACCGTGGGCACGGAAACGCCGGCCAGACGCGCGATCATCGCGATGGTGACGTTTCGGCTACTGTCGGAGCCCACGGTCCGCCCTTTCGTCCTGGCTGTTGCCTACGGTCGCAGAAGGCTATCGCAGCGGGAGGGGATCACCCCTTGACACTGCCCGCCAGACCACCGACGAGCTGGCGTTCCGCCACCGCGTAGAAGGCGAGGGCCGGCACCATGGACAGCACCACGTAGGCGAGCACCCGGGCGGTGTCGTCGGAATACTGGCCCTGGAACGCCTGGACCCCGACGGGCAGGGTCCACCAGCTCTGGTCGGTGAACACGACCAGCGGGAGCATGAAGTTGTTCCAGCTGGTCACGAGCGCCAGCACCGACACGGTGGCCAGCGCGGGGCGGGCCATCGGCAGCAGGATCCGCCAGAAGAACCCGAACGGGCTGCACCCGTCGAGGATCGCGGCCTCCTCGACCTCGCCGGGGATGGTGCGGAAGAACTGGCGCAGGATGATGATGGTGATCGGCAGCCCGAAGGCGGCCTGGGGCAGGATCACCCCGAGGGGGTTGTCCAGCAGCTCCATGCCGCGCAGCAGCACGAACAGCGGCAGGATGGCCACCGCGAACGGGAACATCAGCCCGATGCCGAACAGGGTGGCCAGCAGCTCCCGCCCCCGGAAGGCGAAGCGCGCGAAGACGAACGCGGCCATCGCCGCCGCGGCGACCATGACGAACGTGCCGGTGACGGCGATGAGGACGCTGTTGCCGAGCTGCCGCCAGAACACCTCGGAGGCGAGGATGCCGGTGTAGTTGCCCGGCACCCACGGGTCGGGCCAGCCGAGGGGGTTGGTGGACAGTTGCCCGTTGTCCTTGAACCCGCCGAGCACCCCGAACCAGACCGGCACGACGATGAGCGTGCCGACGGCGATGCAGACGAGGTGCAGCACAATGCGGCGGGCCCGCAGGGCGGGATTCGCCGTGCTGGTCATCGGTGGTCTCCCTGGTTGGTGAGGGCACCCTCGGTGTCGCGGCGCATGACGACGCGCTGGTAGACGAGGGCGAACACGAGGCTCAGCAGGAACATGATGATGCTGATGGCGCTGGCGTAGCCGACCTCGAAGCGGCGGAAGCCGAACTGGAACATCGTCACGGCCATGGTCTCGGAGGCGTGGATGGGGCCGCCGCCGGTGAGCACCCACACCATGTCGAACAGCTGGATGGTGCCGATGACGGACAGGAAGATGCTGATCCGGATCGTCGGCCCGAGCAGGGGCAGGGTGATGTGCCGGAAGGACTGCCAGGGGCCGGCGCCGTCGGTGGTGGCGGCCTCGTGCAGCTCCTTCGGGATGCCCTGCCGGGCGGCCAGGAAGAGCATCATGTAGAGGCCGAAGTACTTCCACGAAACGATCATGAAGACGGCGAACAGCACGGTGTCCGGGTCGGCGAAGATCGTGCCGGCGTCGGAGCCCAGCCACCGGGTGATCGAGTCGCCCAGTCCCCGGTTCGGCGAGAAGACCAGGTTGAACAGGACGGCCGTGGTGACCTCGGAGAGCACGTACGGGGCGAAGAAGACCAGCCGGTAGACGCTGCGCCCCTTCAGCGGCTGGTTGAGCAGCATGGCCAGGCCCAGCGCGACGGGCAGCTGGACGGTCAGCGACAGCACGATCAGCACGAACCCGCGCCACAGGTCACCGCGGAAGGTCGGGTCGCCGAAGGCGCGGGTGTAGTTGTCCAACCCGACGAAGTTCTCCGGCAGGTTGAAGCCGTTCCACTTGTACAGGCTGGCGTAGCTGGCCACCGCGATGGGGGCGATGACCAGCAGCAGGAACAGCGCCAGGGCCGGGGTCAGGAAGGCGGCGAGGATGCCGCGGCGGCCCGACCGGGACCGTCGACCGCGCCGTCGCGCGGTGCCCGGCCCCGGCGGGTCGGTCGCCGGGTCGCCGCGCCTGCTGTCCGACACGGTCGATGGCCTGGTCATACGTGCTCCACTCGATTCTCGCAGCGGGCTACGGGTCGGGCCACGGCTACTGGCTCTTCGCCACCGCGGTGATGTCCTTGACGATCTGCGCGGACGTCTTGTTGCCGGCGATCAGTTCGGCGACGCTGTCGTTGACCTGCTGGCCGACGGCGGGCGGGTACGCCTGGTCGAGGTAGAGCTGGAAGCCGGTGGCGCTGGCCAGGGCCTGCGCGACGACCTTGCCGTTGGGATCCTCGATCGCGTCGGTCGCCTCCTTGACCGTCGGCAGCACCGCGCCCGTCTTGGCGGACCTGCGCTGACTGTCGGCGCTGAGCAGGGTCTTGAGGAAGTCGAGGGTCGCGGCCGGGGCATCCTTGCCGACGGCGAAGCCGTTGCCGCCGCCGAACACCTCGGTCGCCGCGCCCTTGCCGCCGTCGACGGCCGGGAACGGGAAGAAGCCGAGCTTGTCGCCGATGCCCTTCTTGCTGGTGGAGCTGGACGCCTGCACCGACGGGGCCCACTGCCCCATCAGCTCCAGCGCGGCGCCGCCGTTGCCCATGGTCGCGGCCTGCCCGTCCGGGGAGCCGTACTCGGCGCCGAGGAAGCCCTTCTGGAACGGCTGGAGGTCGACCAGTTCCTTGAGCCGGTCGCCGGCGGCGACGAAGTCGGGGGTGTCGAAGTTCTTGTCCTTGGCGGCCTGCTGGAGGGCGCCGAGCCCGCCGATGCGCATGGACAGGTAGGCCCAGTAGAAGTGGGCGGGCCACTTCTCCTTGCCGGCCAGCGCGACCGGGACGATGCCGGCGGCCTTGAGCTTGCGGACGGTGTCCAGCAGCCCGGCCCAGGTGGTGGGCGGCTCGGTGATCTGGGCCTTGGCGAAGAGGTCCTTGTTGTACCAGAAACCCACCATGCCGATGTCGAACGGCACGCCGTAGATCTTGCCGTCGATCGTGTAGGGCTCCAGCGCGAGGGGCAACAGGCCCCCGATCCACGGCTTCACGTCGTCGGTGATGTCCTTGACCAGGCCGGCGTCCGCCTGCTGCCGGAGCACCCCGCCGCCCCAGGACTGGAACAGGTCGGGCGGGGAACCGGCCTGGGTGGCGGTGGTCAGCTTGGCCTTGAACGCCTCGTTCTCCAACGGCTGGATCTCCACGGTGACGTTGGGGTGCGCGGTCTTGTACTCCTGGGCCACCGCCGCCCACACCGGCAGCATCGGCTCGGTGTTCTGGATGTGCCACCAGTCGATGGTCTGCGGCCCGTCCGGGTCGCCGGACCCGCCGTCGTCGTCGCTGCAGGCGCTGAGCAGGTAGGCGCCGGCACCGGCGCCGACGAGGCCGAGCAGCGTTCTGCGGGAGAGGTGCGCTGTCATGGTCCATCCCTTCGGGACTCACGAGGTGCTCGGGTGTGCATCGAGCCGGCACGACTCGACGTGTATCTCCGGAACTTCCAATGCTTCGCCGGTATTACCGATCGATGGCGGGCACGCTACGACGTCGCTTCTGTCCGGGTCAAGAGGTCTGTCCTAGCGCGACGCGAACGGCTACCGTGGTCGGCACCTACCGATAATCCGGGTCCGAGCATCCGGAAGTTACCGAGAGCCGCACCAGAGGAGCCGACGTGTCGACCGAGACCGCTGACGTGGCGACCGCTACCCGGTCGATCCGCAACCCCGTCCTTCCCGGGTTCCACCCGGACCCGTCGATCCTGCGGGTCGGCGACGACTACTACCTGGCCACCTCGACCTTCGAGTGGTATCCGGGGGTCCGCGTGCACCACTCCCGCGACCTCGTGCACTGGCGTCCGCTGGGCGGGATCCTCACCGAGCGTCGCCTGCTCGACCTGCGGGGCTGCGGCGACTCCAACGGGGTGTGGGCGCCTGACCTGACCTGGCACGACGGCGAGTTCTTCCTCGTCTACAGCGACGTCGCCAGCTTCGCCAGCGGCTACTGGGACCCGCAGAACTACCTCATCACCGCGCCCGACATCGCCGGCCCCTGGTCGGATCCCGTGCAGCTGCACGGGCGCGGCTTCGACGCGTCGCTGTTCCACGACGACGACGGCACCACCTGGATGCTGAGCATGCGCGCCGACTGGCGGCCCGGTCGCGACCGCTTCGCCGGCATCGAGATCCAGCGCTACGACCGCGCCGAGCGCCGCCTCGTCGGCCGCCCCCGGCTGCTGTTCACCGGCACCTCGGTCGGCCTCACCGAGGGCCCGCACCTCTACCGCCACGACGGCTGGTACTGGCTGATCACCGCCGAGGGGGGCACGAGCTGGGAGCACCAGGTCACCGTGGCCCGCTCCCGCGAGCTGCTGGGGCCGTACGAGGTGGACCCGGCAGGGCCGCTGCTGACCTCGGTGGGCCGGCCCGAGCTGCCGCTGCAGAAGGCCGGCCACGGCAGCCTGGTGCGCACCCCGCACGGCGAGTGGTACCTGGCGCACCTGGTCGGCCGCCCCTACACCCCGCTGGGCAACTGCGTGCTCGGCCGGGAGACCGCCATCCAACGGGTCGAGTGGCCCTCCGGCGGCTGGCCGGGCATCCCCGGCGGCGTACCGGCGGAAGAGGTGGCCGCGCCCGGCCTGCCCGCTCATCCGTGGCCGGCCGAGCCCGCCACCGACCACTTCGACGCCGCCGAGCTGGGCCCGTCCTGGTCGACGCTGCGCCGGCCCGCCAGCACCGACTGGGTCGACCTGCGCAGCCGCCCGTCGCACCTGCGCATCCACGGCGGACAGTCGCCGGTGGGCCGACAGGCGCCCAGCCTGGTCGCGCGCCGCGTCGGCGCCACGCACTGCTCCCTGGAGGCCGTCGTCGAGTTCGACCCGGTCGACCACTACCAGCTCGCCGGGGTCACCGCCTACTACAACACCCTCAACTGGCACCACCTCTACCTGACCCGCGCCGACGACGGCCGGCGGGTGCTGGAGCTGCTCAGCTCCGACAGCGGGCGGCGCACGCCGTACCCCGAACTCACCGTCGACGCCCCCGCAACGGGCCCGATCGGCCTGCGGGCCGAGTTCGACGGGCCCGTGGTGCGCTTCTGGTACGACCTCGGCGACGGCTGGCGGCGGCTCCCGGTGGAGCTGGACGCGACGATCCTGTCCGACGAGCACGCCGCGCTGATCATCGATGGCGAGCCGGCGGCGTGGGGCTTCACCGGGTCCCTGCTCGGGCTGTGGGTGCAGGACCTCGGCGGCGACGGCGGCCACGCGGACTTCGACCTGGCCAGCTATCGGGAACACTGACTGTGAGGCTAGCCGTGTCGGCCCGGAAGGTGATGGGCTGATGCCTGGTGGCAGTAGATGTGACTCTAACCCTGACTGGCTTTGTGCCTTT
>NZ_JBHUVA010000101.1:0-20540 GCF_042670805.1 Micromonospora sp. NPDC057141
CGCACCCCCGACAACCGCTCCAACACCACCACCCCCACCCCCTCCGCCCAACCCGTACCGTCCGCATCCGACGAGTACGACTTGCAGCGGCCGTCTGGGGCCAGGGCCCGCTGGCGGGAGAACTCGACGAACGGGCCGGGGCTCGTCATCACGGTCGCGCCGCCGGCCAGCGCCACCGTGCACTCACCCGCCCGCAACGCCTGCGCCGCCAGATGGATCGCCACCAACGACGACGAACACGCCGTATCCACCGTCACCGCCGGCCCCTCGAACCCGAACACGTACGACACCCGCCCCGACGCCACACTCGCCGCCGTACCCGTGGTCATGAACCCTTCGAGGTCGGGCGGGAGCTGGCCGCTCGGGGCGGGACCGTGCCCCATGACACCGGCGAACACGCCGACCTCCGTGCCGCGCAGCGGGCCCGGGTCGATGCCGGCGTGTTCGAGGGCCTCCCACGACGCCTCCAGCAGCAGCCGCTGCTGCGGATCCATCGCCAGCGCCTCGCGCGGGGAGATGCCGAAGAAGCCGGCGTCGAACTGCGCGGCCGTGGGGAGGAAGCCGCCGCGCCCGACGTACGACGTGCCCGGGTGGTCGGGGTCGGCGTCGAACAGGGTCGTCAGGTCCCAGCCACGGTCGTCGGGGAAGTCGGTGAGGCCCTCCCCGCCCGCCGCGACCAGCCGCCACAGGTCCGCCGGGCTTCCCACGCCGCCGGGCAGGCGGCAGGCCATACCCACGATGGCGATGGGTTCGGCGGAGGCGACGTCGGGTTCGGCGACCGGGTCCGGCGTCTCACGGCCGAGGATCCGGTCGCGCAGGTGTGCCGCCAGCGCCTCGGCGGTGGGATGGTCGAAGGTGACGGTGGTGGGCAGGGCCAGACCGGTCGCGTCCGTCAGCCGGTTGCGCAGCTCCACCACGGCCGCGGAGGAGAGGCCGAGGTCGCGGAACGCGCGGTGGGCGGCGGCGTCGCGGATCGCGCGGCCGGCGGCGATGTCGTCCAGCCCGCCGCCCGCGGTGGTGTCGCCGCGCCCGCCGCCGAGCACCGCGCCGACGTGCTCGCGGACCAGGTCGCGCAGCAGCGCGAGCCGGTCCGGCTCGTCGAGGGCGGCCAGGCGTCCGCGCAGGGCAGCGGCCGTGGCCGGGTCCGGCGTGCCGGTCCGGGCCGCGCCGGCCGCGTGGTGGCCGCTCGCGGCCCAGCGCAGCCACGACGGCTGGTCCGCGAGCAGGCGACGGGAGATCTTGCCGGAGGCCGTACGCGGGATCGCCCGGACCTCGCGGATCTCCTCAGGGATCTCGAAGGGGGCCAGTTCCGCTCGGCAGCGGTCGAGGAGGGCGGCGACGTCGAGCCCGGCGGGGCCCGGCTGCACGTAGGCCACGGGGACCTCGCCGAGGACGTCGTGGCCGACGCCGCCGACGCCGACGTCGGCCGCTCCCCCGACGCCGCGCAGCACGGACTCGATCGCCTCGGGGTGGATGTTCTCGCCGCCGCGGATGACGAGGTCGCTGATGCGCCCGCAGATCGTGACGTAGCCACGGTCGTCGCGCCGGGCGAGGTCGCCGGTGCGGTACCAGCCGTCACGCAGCGCCGCCTCGGTGGCGGCCGGGTCGTTGTGGTAGCCGACCATGACGCTGGGGCCGCGTACCCAGACCTCGCCCTCGGCGCCGGTGCCCACCTCCCGGCCGGTCCCGGGGTCCACGATCCGCACGTCGACGCCGGGGACGGGCAGGCCGCAGGATCCGTCGGGCCCGGCGCCGTCGGGCGGGTTCATGGTGATCGCCCCGCAGGTCTCGGTGCTGCCGTACGCGTCGACGAGCGGCACCCCGAACGTGTCCTCGACCGCCCGCCGCAGCCCGGGGCCGGTCACCGCGCCGCCGACGAGCCCGATCCGCAGGTCGGGCAGCGTCAGGCCGGTCTCGCGCCGCGCCTGCACGAGCCGGTGGTAGGTGGTGGGCACCCCGGCGAGGAACGTCGACCGGTGCGCGCGCAGCGCGTCGAGCACGTCCGGTGCCGACTGGCCGTCCACGATCCGGGCCGTGGCGCCCACCGCGGTCACGGACAGGACGCAGGCGATGTGGGAGAGGCTGTGGAACAACGGCAGCGGCCAGAGCACCCTGTCGTGCCCGGAGAGCCCGGGGACGGGCACGTAGCAGGAGGCCACGGACCACAGGCAGTTGCGCTGGGTGGAGAGCACGCCCTTGGGCCTGCCGGTGGTGCCGGAGGTGTAGAACATCCAGGCCACCTCGTCCAGCCCGAGGTCGTCCGGCGCGCTCGCGCGGGGCTCGGTCGCGGCGAGCCGGTCGTACGGCAGGCAGCCCGCGACGGCTCCCGTCGACAGCACGGTCAGCGGCGGAGCCGCGGCGGCGAACTCCTCCGCGTGGGCGGCGGTGGTCATGGCGAACCGGGCGCCGCTGTCGTGGAGCTGGAAGGCGAGTTCCCGGCGGCTGGCGTGCGGGTTGAGGGGCACGCCGACCCCGCTGGCGCGGACCACGGCGAGGTAGCCCTCGACCATGGCGACCGTGTTGCCGAGGCAGAGCGCGACCCTGTCGCCACGGCGCATCCCGGCGTCGATCAGGTGGCCGGCGAGCTGGCGGGTCCGCGCCTCGAGGTCGGCGTAGGTGACTCTCCGGCCGTCGTCCTCGTACGCGATCCTGTCGCCGAGGCGTTCCGCGTGCTCACGCAGGATCATGGGCAAGGGTTTGACTAAATCGGCACGCACCACAGCCCCTGACACTCTCGGGAAAGCCGGCACGGCGGATACCAGCACCGACCGGCCGATGTCGAAAGCCGCCACCGGAATGCATTTGACGGAAGCGTCGGCATCGCATTGGCGGGCGGACACCACCTTTATCCGTGCTGCACATTAATCACCGGCCGAGCCCCACGGGGATCCCCCGGTCTGGTAGCCGCCCCAACCCCGCGACGGGTCAAAATTGCCCCTAGGGTACGAAGCTGTCATATCGGCGGGCCATCGGCTTCGGTCCACCCGCCCGGCGGAGCCTCGCGCGTTTTGATCGTTTTGTCCGTCCGATGTCCGCCAGCATCGTAACCAGAAGGATTCATAAAGACACTCCACGTGACCTTCGAGCCCGACCCCGCCGCTCAGGCAGGCACGCGAGAACGCCTTCAATGCTGCACAATCAGCCTTCCCCTTAAGATCAATAGAGGGCACCCTCATTAGCAGAGAGTAAGGCGACTCTCGATGCGTTGAGTGACACATTCCTATCCTTGATGATACGGTCCGGCCATGGCTACGATTACGCCCGAACGAGGGTCCACGCCCACGCCACCAGCGTCGCGTCATCGACGACCGACATGATTCCCATGCGGTCGGGCGCCGTTTTGGAGGCCCCTCCCGCAACGTGCCGCCCAGGCACCGCCACGGCCAGGCGAGCGCCGGAGCGGCAATGACGATCGGGCCCTGTGGAGGACGTTCACCGGCCCGGGACGACAGACGCCACGGCACGTGCGGGCACCCGTCCTGGCACAGCACGAGATCAAGGGAATGATGATGTTGGTAGAGGCCGCACCTCAGCCGGAAGCTCCCGCCAGCAGTGGCCTCCGACCGCTCGACAGCGGCGGCACCCACGAGACCGAGACACTGATCCTCGCCTCCGCCGCCGCCTGGTGCGAAGGGCGGCTCGACCGCTGTCTCGAACTGGCCCGGCGGGCGGCCGCCGGCGGCGGCGCCACGCCCGCCGACCGCGACTGGGCGCGGCTGGCGAAGGTCTGGCACGCCACCGTTCTCACCCGCCTCGGCGAGCTGCGGCACGGCAGCCAGCTGGTGGCCCAGGCGCTGGCCGGCGACGGCACGAACCCGAGCGATCGGCTGCTCGCCGCCGCCACGCTGTGCCGCTCCGAGATCGCGCTGGCCTGCGGCGACCTCGACGACGCCGTCACCACCGCCCGCGACGGGCTGAAGCTGGCCGAGCGCGCCGCCGTGCGCACCCTGCTGCCGATGGGCCACATCGTGCTCGCACAGAGCGCGCTGCGCCAGGGCGACATGAGCACCCTCGGCACGTACGCCAACCATCTCAAGGACGACGCCCTGCTCGGGCACACCCGGTTCATGCCCGGGCGATGCTCCCTGACGATCACCCAACTCCTGGAGGCCCGGGACGGCACCGCCAGCGTCGCCCACCTCATCGAGAGCATCACCACCGACGACCGGCTGCTGCTGGAACTGCTCGTGGCCCACCCGGCCACCGCCTCCTGGCTGGTACGGGCCGCGCAGAAGCTCGACTCCCGGGACCTCGCCGCCGGTGTCGTCTTCCGGGCCCACGGCCTCGCCGTGTGCAATCCCGACTTCCCGCTGCTGTACGCCTCCGCCCTGCACGCCGCGGGCCTCTTCGACGAGAGCGCCGAACGCCTCCTCGCCGCCGAGGAGCTGCACCAGGACATGTGGGCGAAGGCGTCGGCGGCGGAGGACGCGGGCATGATGCTCGCCGCTACCACCGGCGATCGGGACAGGGCGGTCGCGGCACTCAGCCGGGCGGCCGACGCGTACCTGGCCGTCGGCGCGTCGCGGGACGTGTTCCGGGTCAACAGCAAGCTCCGCGAGCTGGGCACCCGCCGGCGGCAGGTGCCCCGGCTCACCGGTCGCCCCACCACCTGCGGCGGCCGGCTCACCGACACCGAGTTCGCCGTGGCCGAGCTGGTCAGCCAGGGCCTCACCAATGCCCGGGTCGGCCGCCAGTTGTTCATCTCGACACATACGGTCGCCTTCCACCTGAGGAAGGTCTTCCGCAAGCTGGGCATCAATTCGCGGGTCGAGTTGGCGAGCACCTGGAACCAGATCGCCACGCAGTGAGCGCCGACAACTAGCGACTTCGGTGATTGCCCGGGCGCACCCTTGTCGGCGATTCTGAATTTGTGGACACTCACGATTTTCTCGCGCTGGACGACCAACTCGACGACGCCGAGCGCTCGGTACGCGACGCCGTGCGCTCCTACGCCACCACACAGCTCCTGCCGCAGGTCAACGACTGGTACCAGCGCGGCGAGCTGCCCCGGGAGATCGCGAAGGACCTCGGCGGACTCGGCGTCCTCGGCATGCAGCTCGACGGCTACGGATGCGCGAACGCCTCGCCCGCGGCCTACGGCGTGGCGTGCCGCGAATTGGAGGCGGTGGATTCCGGTCTGCGCAGTTTCCTCTCGGTCCAGAGCTGCCTGGCCATGTATGCCATCGATCGCTGGGGCGATGAGGAACAACGCAAGGAATGGTTGCCCGCCATGGCCGCCGGTGACGCCCTCGGCTGTTTCGGGCTGACGGAGCCCGATTCCGGGTCCGACCCGTCCTCGATACGCACGGTCGCCCGGCGCGACGGCGACGACTGGGTGATCGACGGCGCCAAGGCGTGGATGTCCAACGGCACGATCGCCGATGTCGCGATCGTCTGGGCCGGCACCCCGCAGGGCCTACGCGGCTTCCTCGTCCCCACGTCGGCCCCCGGGTACCGCGCGACGGAGATCACCGACAAGCTCTCCCTGCGCGCGTCGGTCTCGACGAACCTGCTCCTGGAGAACGTGCGGGTGCCGTCCTCGGCGCTGCTGCCGCTGGCCCGTGGGCTCAAGGCGCCCCTGTCCTGCCTCGACGAGGCCCGCTTCGGCATCCTCTGGGGCATGGTCGGCGCCGCCCGCACCTGCTACGCCGCCGCCCTGGACCACGCGGGCAGCCGCCACCAGTTCGGCCGGCCGATCGCCGGCTTCCAGCTCATCCAGCGCAAGCTCGCCACCATGGTCGTCGAGCTGACCCACGCCGGCCTCACCGCGCTGCGGCTGGCCCAGCTCAAGTCGGCCCGGATGCTGACCCCCGCGCAGATCAGCTTCGGCAAGCTCGCCAACGCCCGCTCGGCGATCGAGGTGGCGCGTTGCGCCCGGACCATCCTGGGCGCGAACGGCATCACCCTCGCCCACCCGGTCGCCCGGCACCTGGCGAACCTCGACGCGGTGCTGACCGTCGAGGGCACCGAGGAGGTGCACCAACTCGTCATCGGCCGCGCGGTGACCGGGATCTCCGCGTTCCGCTGAGCCGCCGCGCCGCCGCGCCGCTGAGCCGCCGTCCGCCGGCTCCCCGGCGGGCGGCAGGCGGCGGCAACGGCCGTGCCGCGGGCGACCGGTCTACAGCGGGATGTTGCCGTGCTTGCGGTCCGGGGCGACCACCCGCTTCGCCGCCAGCAGGCGCAGGGCCCGGCCGAGGTGGCCACGGGTGTGCGACGGCGGGATGACCGCGTCCACGTAGCCGCGCTCGGCCGCCTGGTATGGGGTCGCGAGGCTCTCGTACTCCCGCTCGAGCTGCGCGCGGCGGGCGACGCGCTCCGCACCGTCCAGCCCCGACAACTCGCGGCGGTAGAGGACGCTCACCGCGCCGGAGGCCCCGGTCACCGCGATCTGCGCCGTCGGCCACGCGAGGTTGACGTCCGCGCCGAGGTGCTTGGAACCCATCACCCCGTACGCGCCGCCGTACGCCTTGCGCGTGATCACGGTGATCTTGGGGACGGTGGCCTCCGCGTACGCGTAGATGAGCTTCGCGCCGCGGCGGATGAGCCCGTTCCACTCCTGGTCGGTGCCGGGCAGGAAGCCGGGCACGTCGACGAAGGTCAGCACGGGCACGTTGAAGGCGTCGCACGTGCGCACGAACCGTGCCGCCTTCTCGGACGCGTCGATGTTCAGGCACCCGGCGAAGCGCGCGGGCTGGTTGGCGACGACGCCGACGCTGCGCCCGTCCACCCGCCCGAAGCCGCACACGATGTTCGGCGCGAACAGCGGCTGCACCTCCAGGAAACCGTCGCCGTCGAGCACCCGCGCCAGGATCCCGCGCACGTCGTAGGCGCGCCGGGGCGAGTCCGGGATCAGCGTGTCGAGTTCGAGGTCCGCCGGGGTGAGCCCGTCGGCGATCTCCCCGGCCGGCGGGGGCGGCACCGGGACGAGCGGCGGCAGTTGCTTGTTGTTGCCGGGCAGGTGACCCAGCAGCCTCCGGGCGTAGTCGAGGGCGTCGCGTTCGTCGGCGGCGAGATGGTGCGCCACGCCCGTACGGGTGTTGTGCAGCCGCCCCCCGCCGAGGGCCTCCAGGTCGATCTCCTGGCCGGTGGCCGCCTTGACGATGCCCGGTCCGGTGATGAACATGTGGCTGGTCCGGTCGACCATGACGGTGAAGTCGGTCAACGCCGGCGAGTACACGGCGCCACCCGCGCACGGTCCCATGATCAGCGAAAGCTGCGGGACCACCCCGGAGCAGGACACGTTGCGCATGAATATCTCGCCGTAGCTGCGCAGCGAGGCGACGCCCTCGGTGATCCGCGCGCCGCCGCCGTCGTTGATGCCCACGATCGGGCAGCCGACGCGCACGGCGAGGTCCATCGCCTTCAGGATCTTCTCGCCGCCCACCTCGCCGATCGCGCCCCCGAACACCGTGGCGTCCTGGCTGTATACGACGACCGGGCGGCCGTCGACCGTGCCGGTGCCGGTGATCACCCCGTCGCCGAGAGGGTGCGACGCGGCCATGCCGGCGGCGGTGCTGCGGTGCGCCGACAGCGCGTCGAGCTCGACGAAGGAACCGGGGTCGAGCAGCGCGGCGATGCGCTCCCGGGCGGTGCCCCGGCCCCGGGCGCTCTGGCGGGCCACCGCGCCCGATCCCCCGTTGCGCTCGGCCTCCGCCGTGCGCCTGCCCAGGTCTTCGAGCTTCCCGGCGGTGCTGTCCGGGCCGGCGGTGGTGTCCGAGCCGTCGGGCACGGCGGGCACGGCGGGCACGGCGGGGGCGTCGGCGGCCGGTGCGACCCCGAGGGTCGAGGTGTCCAGCTCCATGCGGCCCGCCCCGTTCCCGGTCAGCATGCCGGACCGCCAGCCACGTGGATGACCTGCCCGGACACGAACGACGCCCGGTCCCCGGCCAGGAACGCCACGACGTCGGCGACCTCCTCGGGACGCCCGACGCGGCGCAACGCGATGCTCGCCGCCGCCCGCGCCTGGTGCTCGGCGACGCTCTGGCGCGCCCGGGCGGCCAGCGCCGCGGTCATCTCGGTGGCGACGTACCCGGGCGCGACCGCGTTCACGGTGATGTTGAGCGGGCCGAGCTCCAGCGCGAGCGCCCTCGTCAACCCCTCGACGCCCGCCTTGGCCGCGGAGTAGTTCGCCTGCCCCGGGTTGCCCCGGGCCGCGATGCTCGACAGGTTCACCACGCGGCCGGTGCCCGCCTTCGCCATGTGGTCCAGGACCGCCTGGGTCATCAGGAAGGCCCCGCGCAGGTTGACGCCGAGCACGAGGTCCCAGTCGCCGGGAGACATCAGGAACAGCGCGTTGTCGCGTACGGCTCCGGCGTTGTTGACCAGCACGACCGGGGGGCCGAGCGCGTCGGCCACCTGCTTCGCCGCCGCCACCACCGAGGCGGGGTCGTTCACGTCGGCCTCGACGGCGATCGCGCGGCCACCGGCGCTCGCGATCCGGTCGGCGGTGGCGGTCGCGCCGGTGCGGTCGCGGTCGAGGACGGCGACCGGCATGCCGTCGCCGGCGAGCCGCTGGGCGATGCAGGCTCCGATGCCCCGGCCGGCGCCGGTGACGATGGCGACGCGGCTCATGCGACCGGGGCCGCCGCGCGGTCCCCGGCGGGCCGGGGGGTGCCGATCGCGGTCCCGTCGCGCAGCGCCGAGATCCGCTCGGCGGAGTAGCCGAGGTCCCGCAGCACCGCCTCGGTGTGTTCGCCGAGCGCCGGGACCGGGCCCATGGGCAGCTCCACGTCGGCGATGGTGAACGGCGGCAGCAGACCGCGGACGACACCGGCCGGTGTCTGCACCGGCCGCCAGCGCCGCCGCTGGGCAAGCTGCGGATGGCGCAGCAGGTCGGTGACGTCACCCAGCCGGGCGTACGCGATGCCGGCCCCCTCCAGCGCCGCCTCGAGCGACCGGCCACCGCACGTCGACGTGATCTCGGCGATGGCCGCGTTGAGGGCGGCGCGGTTGCGGACCCGCGCCTCGTTCGTGGCCCAGGCGGGATCGGCCGCGAGGTGCGGCCGGCCCAGGACGTCCGTCGCGAAGCGCGCCCACTCCCGGTCGTTCTGGACGCCGATCATCACGTCCGGTCCGTCGGCGGTGGGAAACGCGTCGTACGGGGCGACCGAGGCGTGGGAGAGGCCCATCCTTCCCGGCGCGTGCCCGGTGCCCTGGGCGAAGTAGAGGTGGAAGCCCATCCACTCGCCCGTCGCCTCCAGCATCGAAACCTCCAGCTGGGCGCCGAGGCCCGTGGTCGCGCGCCGCAGGAGCGCCGCCAGCACCGAGGACAGCGCGTACATCCCGGCGGCGATGTCGGAGGCGGGGATGCCGGTCTTGGCGGGGCGGTCCGGCCAGCCGGTGACGGAGACCAGGGCGGCCTCGCACTGCACGAGCATGTCGTAGGCGCGCCGGGTCGCGTACGGGCCGCCGGTGCCGTAGCCCGACATGTCGACGGTCACCAGGCGGGGGTGGCGGGCCCGCAGGTCGGCCGCCCCGAAGCCCAGCCGCCCGGCCGCGCCGGGGGCGAGGTTCTGCACGAAGACGTCGGCGGTGGCCACGAGCGCGGCGAGCACCTCCCGCCCGCCGGGGGTCTTCAGGTCGAGCGCCACCGACTGCTTGCCCCGGTTGAGCCAGACGAAGTGGCTGGACAGGCCCTTGATGCTGGTGTCGTAGCCGCGCGCGAAGTCCCCGCCCTCCGGGCGCTCGACCTTGACCACCCGCGCGCCGAGGTCGGCGAGGTGGCGGGTGGCCAGCGGGGCGGCGACGGCCTGCTCCAGCGCCACGACCGTGACGCCGGCCAGCGGCAGGGACGCCGGGTCGCCGGCTCCGGGAACGGTCGGCTGCTGCGGGTCCATCGTGGCTTCTCCGATCGGCCGGACGGCCGCCGGGACCCGCTCTGAGCAGGCAGGTCACGGCGCGGACGTTACCCAGACCGTACGTCCGCGCCGCCGGGACGGGGCATCCCTTGACCTGACAGTGCGCCGCGCGCAGCCGGCCGTGATCGGAAACGGCCGGCCCGCTGGGGAACCGGTCAGCGCGGCGCCGCGAAGAGCGTCCGCACGGTGGTGGCGGCGTGCCGTCCCGCGTCCTGCTCGACGGCCGCGGCGAGCGCGGTGAGCTGGGCCGCGGCGAGCCGCCGCAGGAACGGATCGGCGAACGTGGTGGAGATCGCGCCGGTCGTCTCGTCCTTGACGTCCTGGAGCCGGTCGCTGGCCTCGTTCACGACGAGGTTCGGCCCGGCGACGACGTGGGCGTGGCACTCGTGCAGCACCCGGCTGAGGTCGGCCAGGCAGTTGCGGCCGAGGTTGCGGCCCGGCGTGGCCACCATGACGACCGCGCTCTTGCCGAGCAGAGCCGCGCTCGGCATCGGGCGCGACGCCCAGTCGACCGCGTTCTTGACCACGCCCGGGATCGAGCCGTTGTATTCCGGCGTGGCGATGACGAGGCCGTCCGCCTCCCGGATCGCCGTGCGCCAGCGGCGCACCGGCTCCGGCGCCTCCGCGACGTCGAGGTCCTGGTTGTACAGCGGGATGTCACCGAGCCCTTCGAAGACCTCGAACTCCATCCCGTCGGGGGCCACGCTCGGCAACGCGCGCAGCATCTGAGTGTTGAAGGATTCCTGGCGCAGCGATCCGGACACCGCGAGAATACGCAACGGGAGAGCTCCTCGGAGTCGAGTGTGAAGCCTGCATCGGCCATGCGGGTCCGCCAGGACGAATGGCACAAGCGGGTGACGAATGACCCAAGCAGGAGACGAATGGCACAAGCGGGAAAGGCCGCAACACTTTATCGCACTTTCGCGCCGCACTGCCACCTGACTGCTGCGGTGCGTGATCAGGTCAGAGCGTCGTGACGTCCACCAGGACCTTGCCGACCGAGCCCGCCTGCACCGCGTCGTGCGCGTCCTTCGTGCGCTCCAGCGGGAAGCGCAGCAGCGGCAACCCCGAGGCGTCCCCGACGTCGAGCGTCCCCGCCCCGACGGCGGCGGCGACGTCCGCGACCGCGATCTCCTTGGCGGCCGGCGGCAGCGTCGTGCCGAGCACGAACTGGTAGCGCACGTTGCGGCCCATCAGGGCGGCGGTGGGCAGGGTGACCTGACCGCGTCCCTCGGTCGCGTAGACCGCGACGGTGCCGGCGGGCGCGAGCACCGCCAGGTCCACCTCGGCGTACGCCGAGGCCGCCACCTGCACGATCAGGTCGACGCCGTCCGGCGCGACCGCGCGTACGTCCGGCACCGCCGTTGCCGCGCGGTAGTCCACGGTGTGGTGCGCCCCGGCGGCCCGCACGCGTTTCTCCTGGGCGGGGCGGCTGGCCGTGGCGATCACCTCGGCTCCGCTCCACACCGCGAGCTGGATCGCCGCGTGGCCGAGCGTGCCGGTGCCGCCCACGACGAGCACCCGACGCCCGGCCAGCGCGCCGGGCCCGAGGCGGCCGGGGGCGTCCCGCACGGCGAGCAGGCAGCCGTGCGCCGCCACCGCCGGCAACCCGACGCTCGCGCCGATCTCGTACGACACGTCCGCCGGCAGCTCCACCGCCTGGTGCTGCGGCACGACGACGTACTCGGCGGCGGTGCCGCCGGGGCGACGCCAGGCCGCGTCCCACAGCCAGACGCGCTGCCCCGCCCGCGCGGGATCCACGCCGACGCCGACGGCGTCGATCACCCCGCTGCCGTCGTGGTGCGGGACGACCACCGGATACAGCAGTTCGCCGCGGACGTGGCCGAACTGGCGGCACTTCCAGTCCGTCGCGTTGACCCCGGAGATCGCGACCCGCACCCGGACCTCGCCCGGGCCGGGCTCCGGCACCGGCAGTTCGGTCAGTTCGAGGACGTCGCTGGCGCCCACCGACGTATAGATGATTGCCTTCACCCTCGTGACGCTAGGGAGCGCGCCCCCCGCCACACAACGGGCGCGGCGCGGGTCTACCAGAACCGGGGAGGCGGGCGGTCACCGCACGGGCGCGGGCGCGCGGTCCGCCAGGTCGAGGAGCGACGCGCGTACGGCGTCGTGGATCGCGGTCATCTGGCCGGTCGTGAAGCACTGGGTGCTGTAGGGCAGCTCGATGCTCAGCCGGCCGTAGACGGTCATCGGGGAGGCGAGCACGGGCCCCTGCCCGAAGTCCGGGTTCCACTTGCTGGAGACGGCGAACTTGCGCAGGTCGACGATCTCGATCCCGGGCGGCGACGGTGGGCCGGTGATCCGGCCGACGTTGGACAGCATCAGGCTCGACGCCCACAGCGACGGGTGGGGCAGCAGCCGGTCGAGCGCCTGGAGTTCCAGGGCCGGCTCGCCGCGCTCCACCGCCGCCCGCAGGGTGGTGCTCAGCTCGACGCCGAGGCGGACCAGGTCCGGGGCGCGCGGCACCTCGACGAGGGTCCGATGCCACGAGGCTGCCGGCACCATCTCCTCGTGGCGCATCGGCGTCACGACACGGTCGCGCAGGTCGACGGCGTCGAAGCAGGCGAGGCGGTGCCCGTCGTACTCCGGGGGGAGCTGGGCGCGGAGGGCGGCGAACAGCGCGGCGACGACGAAGCCGTTGAGCGGCACGTCCGCCTCCTTCGCGGCGGCCAGCACGCGGGTCGTCTCGTCCCGGGTCAGCCGCAGGCGGCAGGAGGTCATCGCGCCCTCCTGCGGCCCGCCGCCGTCGCGGGCCGCCAGGAAGGGCAGCAGGGCCACCGGCGCCCCCTGCGCCCGGTCGAGGCGGCGCCGGACATGGGCGTCCAGCTCCTCCGGGGTGCGGGGCGCCAGCAGGTCGTCGATGGGGGCGGGCCAGTCCTGGCGCGGGACGTCCGGCGGCTCGTACGTGCCCGCCGCGATGTCGGCGTAGTGCTGCCAGATCCGGTAGCACAGCCCGGTGGCGCTGCGGCCGTCGCAGATGGCATGGTCGACGCCCAGCACCAGGGTGTCCTCGGCCGCCCCGGTCAGCAGCACCGCACGCACCAGCGGGCCGCCGATCGGCAGGGGGGTGTTGTACTCGCGGGTCCGCGCGTCGGGCCCGTCCGGCCGCACGATCAGGCGCGGCAGCTCCGAGGGGGCCAGGGGCGTGAGGAACCAGCGCTCGCCGTCGCGCGTGAGGCGGCTGCGCAGCGACGGCTGACCGGCCAGCGCCGCGCCCAGCGCGCGCTCCAGCAGGTCGGGGTCGACTCCCCCGCGCACCGTGCAGATGGTCAGGGCCTGGGTCCTGATCTCGCCGACGTACAACAGCTCCGAGCGGGACAGTTCACGGCGCATGTCGTTCCTGTTCTGTCGAGGGACGGGGGCGCGGGCCGGCGAGGATGCCGTCGCGCACGGCCGGCCACTGTTCGTCGGTGAGGGTGCGGGTCTTCTCGATGCCGCCGCGCACCGTCACGTGGCGCAGTCCCTTGAGGACGGTCTGGCCGTCGGGGGTCGCGCGGCTCCACAGGCCCGGACCGTCCGGGTCGGGAGGGGCGGTCAGCAGGGCGTTGGCCGCCGCCTCGAACGGCCGCCACTCCGCGAGCTGGCGTGGCTTCGTGGTGAGGCGGTAGACCGGGCTCCACCGCCCGAGCCGTGGCCGGCGCAGCAGGAGCAGGCCGTCGCCGTCGGCGTCGAGGCGGTAGCGGCAGCCGTACTGCGACTGCTCGCCGGTCTCGTCGAGCCGCAGCGGTTCGAGGAACGACGGTCCGGCGTACCCGACGTCGGCGAGCCAGTCGCACCCGTCGGCCCGGACCCAGAGGAGCATGTGCTCGACGTCCACGCCGTAGGCGTCGGCGCCCTCGGCGGTGGTGCCGGCGAGCAGCCCGGCCTCGAAGCCGAGGTCGCGCAGCAGCCGCAGGAACAGCCGGTTCAGCTGCACGCAGCCGCCGCCGTTGCCCGCCACGACGACCAGCTCGAACGCGACGTCCTCGTCCAGGTCGACGACCTCGACCGTGGCGCCGTCGCGGGTGGGCACCGCGAACGATCCGGTGCTGCTGAACGGCAGCGCCTCCAGGTGCCTCTTGTGCAGGGTGACGAGGGTGCGCAGGCTCGGCGAGCCGCGTCTGGTCAGCTCGCTGTCCAGGCCCAGGCACCGCAGGTAGGTGTCGGCGTCGAACACGGGCGGCCTTCCGGTCGGTGGCGGCACCGGCTACGCGGTGGCCGGGGTGACGTCCAGGCTTTCGAGCACGTGCTTGGTGGCGCTCGACAACGTGGGATGGCTGAAGATGCTCGCGGGGGTCAGCGTGGTGCCGGTCCGCTCGCTGAGGCGGCGGGACAGGTCGATCGCCATGAGCGAGTCCAGGCCCAGCTCGAAGAAGCCGCTGCGGGTGTCCAGCGGCTCTCCGGGGTCCAGCCTCAGCACCTCGACGAGTTGCTCCCTGATCAGGTCGAGCACGAGCTGCTCGCGCCGCTCGCCGGTCGCTGCGGCCAGCAGCTCCGGCCAGCCGGCGCGGTCCGCTCCCGCCGGCTGCGCCGCGACGGCCCGACGGCGGCGGGGGCGCACCAGCCCCCGCATCAGGGGCGGAACGGGACGGCCGGGTGCCGGGGTGGCCCAGGTCGCCGGCTGCCCCGGCACCAGCAGCGGTTCGGCCGAGCGCAGCGCGGTGGCGACAGCGTCGGCCGTACCCGCAGCCAGGACGACGGTGCGTCCGGCGGCGTGCCGTGCGGCCAGGGCGCGCGCCGCTCCGTCGGCAGCGGCGGTGGCCGCCCGGTCCGCGGGGCCGGTCAGCGCGGCCGTGGTCGTGGCGACCACGAACGCGGCGAGCGGCAGTCCGGCGGTCGCCTCCGCCACCGGGTCCAGCGTCGCGGCGCGGGCGTGCAGCTCCTCGGCCAGCCGCCCGGCGTCCAGCTCGGCGAGCGGGGTCGCCCCGGGCGGGTCCACCGCGTGCACGACGGCGGCGAGCGGATGCCGGGCGGGAATGCCGGCCAGCAGCCGCCGTACGGCCACGGGGTCGGTCACGTCGCAGGTCGCCACGGTGATCCCGGCGTCGGCCGGCTCGTCGCCGGCGGCGTCGGGCCGGGCCAGCAGGACGTGGCGCAGCCCGTGCCTGGTCGCCAGGTCGCGGGCGATCCCGGCCGCGCCGATCACCAGCACCGTGCCGTCGGGGTCGCCCGCCGCAGCGGCCGAAGCGGCGCCGGCCGGCACCAGGCGGGGGCCGAGAACGCGCCCGTCGCGCAGCGCCACCTGCTCGCCGCCGGTCGCGGGAAGCAGGCCGAGCCCGTCGGCGCCGGTCCCGTCCCGGTCGGCGTCGACCAGCAGGAACCGGCCCGGGTGCTCCGCCTGGACGGCGGCGACCATGTCCCACACGGCCGCGGCGGCGGGTGCCACGGTGTCGCCGTCGCGGGCGGCGACCGCGTGGCGGGTACGGATCAGCAGCCGGTGCCGTTCCAGGGCCGGGTCGTCGAGCCACTCCTGCACCATCCCCAGCACCCCGGCGCAGGCCCGCGCCGCGTCCCACCCGGCGGGGACGTCGAGCAGCGCCGCGGCGGAACCGGCCAGCTCCGGCGGGCCGGCGTCACCGTCGACGGGCACGACGACCGCCGGTCCGGCCCCCGGGTCGAGGTCGAGGCCGGCCCAGGCGATCGTCAGGCCCTCACCGGCCCGCATGTCCGGGGCGACGGCGACGGCAGCGGCGTCGGGGGCGGGGGCGGGGGCGACGACGATCCGGGCGGCGGTGAGGACCGGCAGGCCGGCCTCGTCGGCGGCGTCCAGGGCGGTGCCCCCGTCCACGGCGGACAGGCGCACGCGCAGCGCCGACGCGCCCGACGCGTGCAGGGTCACCCCCTCCCAGCGCGTGACCGTCGCCCGCGTCGCGGCGCTCAGCAGCAGCGGGTGCAGGCCGTAGTGGCCCGCCGCGTCCCGCTGGCCGGCGGGCAGGGACACCTCGGCGTACGTCTCCGTGCCGCGCCGCCACAGCGGCCCGGGCACGCCCGGCACCGGCTCGACCGGGTCGGCGCCCGCCGGCGGCCACGACGTCAACTCCACGCCGGCCGCGTCCGAGGCGCGGGCCAGGACGCCTTCCGCCAGACGCGTACGCCTGGGGTCCCCGTCGGTCACCGACTCCACGGTGACCGGGCGGCGCCCGGCGGAGTCCCGCGCGCCCACCCGGATGTGCAGGTCGACGTCGTGGTCCCGGTCGAGGCGCAGCGGGTGGGTCAGCTCCAGGTGCTCCAGCACCGGGCAGTCCACCTCGTCCCCGGCGCGGATGGCGAGTTCGACCAGCGCGGCGGAGGGGTCGCTGTCGGCGGGCCAGGCCTGCTCCCCCGGCGACAGGCGCGCCACCACGAGCACGCCCTCCGGCTGCGGGAGGTCGACGGTGGCCACGAGCAGCGGGTGGCCGGACCGGCCGGTGCCGGGGTGCGCGGGCGTGACCTGCCCGGTCAGCCAGTAGTGCCGGTGCTCGAACGGGTACGTGGGCAGCTCGGCGCAGGACCGCCGCCAGGGGCCCGGCTCGGCCGGCACGGTCCCCGTCCAGTCCACGGGCAGTCCGGCGGCGAACGCGGCGGCCAGCGCGGTCAGCAGGCGACGGCGACCGCCCTCGTCGCGGCGCAGCGTGCCGAGGACGGCGGCCGTCCCACCGGCGTCCGCCACGATGTCCAGCAGGGACGCGGCGAGCCCGGGATGCGTGGAGACCTCGACGATCGCGCGCGCCTCGGCCGCGACCGCGCGGATGGCGGGGTCGAACCGCACCGGCTGGCGCAGGTTGCGGAACCAGTACTCGGCGTCGAGGGTCTCCCGCTCGCCGATCCAGCGCACGTCCACCGTGGAGAAGAACCGGCACCCTGGCACGAGGCCCCGGTCGGGGCGTTCCCCGACGCCGTCGAGCCCACGCAGCATCGGCTCGCGCAGCTCCTCGACGAGGAACGAGTGCGACGCGTAGTCGGCGGCCAGCCGGCGGTGCCAGATGCCGCGCTCGGCGGCCGTGGCGGCGATCGCCTCGATGCCGGCGAGTTCACCGGTCAGCACCACGGCCGAGGGGCCGTTGACCGCGCCGATCTCCACCCGCCCGCCGCAGCCGGCGATCAGCTCCTCCGCGCGGTCGCTGCCGGCGCCCAGCACGAGCGTGCCGCCACCGGCGGGCAGGCCCGCCGCGAGCCGGGCGCGCAGCACCACGACGTGCAGGGCGTCCTCGACCGAGAGCAGCCCGGCGACGCACGCCGCGGCGATCTCGCCCTGGGAGGAGCCGAGCACGACGTCGGGCACCACCCCGGCGGCGGCCCAGAGCTGGGCGAGGCCGGTCATCATCACGAACGCCGCGGGCTGCACCACCTCCACGCGGGACAGGTCCGCCTCGCCGCCGAGCGCCTGTTCGAGCGTCCAGTCGCCGCCGTAGCCGGCGAGCAGGTCGTCGCAGCGCCGCACCCAGGCCCGGAACTCGGGCGAGATCGTCATGAGTTCGCGGCCCATCCCGGCCCAGTGCGCGCCCTGGCCGGGGAAGACGAACACCACCTCCGTGCCGGGCCGTACCGCGCCGGTCACCGTGGCGTCGCCGGGCCGCCCCGCCGCCAGGTCGCGCAGCCCCGCCGCCAGGTCGGCGCGGTCGGCGGCCAGGACGGTCGCCCGGACGCGATGGTGGGCGCGACCGTGGGCCAGGGCCGCGGCCAGGTCCGGCAGCGGGACCCGGTCCCGTTCGGCGGTGTCGGCGAGCCGCCCGGCCAGCTCCGCGAGCCGGTTCTGGTCGCGGGCCGACAGCACGAACGGCAGGACGTCGCCGGACGACTGCTCGCGGTGGGCCTCGGCGACGGCGGGCGGCTCTTCCAGGATGAGGTGCACGTTGGTGCCGCTGAGGCCGAAGGCCGACACCCCGGCGCGGCGCGGGTGGCCGGGGCGCGCCGGCCACGGCCGCGCCTCGGTGAGGAGCCGGAGCGTGCCCGCCGACCAGTCGACCTCGGGGGTCGGCGCGTCCACGTGCAGGGTCGCCGGGAGCAGCCCGTGGTCCAGCGCGAGAACCATCTTGATCACGCTGGTCACGCCGGCCGTCGCCTGGGTGTGCCCGACGTTGGACTTGACGGAGCCCAGCCACAGCGGGTCGGCACTGTCACGCTCCCCGTACGTCGCGAGCAGCGCCTGCGCCTCGATCGGGTCACCGAGGCGGGTCCCCGTGCCGTGCGCCTCGACCACGCCCACCTCGGTGGCGTCGAGCCCGGCCACCGCGAGCGCGCGCCGGATGACCCGCTGCTGGGCGGGGCCGTTGGGGGCGGTGAGCCCGTTGGACGCGCCGTCCTGGCTGACGGCGGACCCGCGGACCAGGGCCCGCACAGTGTGCCCCTTGGCGTCGGCGTCGGCGCGGCGTTCCAGCAGGACGACGGCGACCCCCTCGGCGTTGCCGGTGCCGTCGGCGGACGCCGCGAACGCCTTGCAGCGCCCGTCCGTGGCCAGCCCGCCGTTCTGGGCGAACTCGACGAACGAGCCGGGGGTCGTCATCACGGTGACGCCGCCGACGACCGCCAGCGAGCACTCCCCGTCGCGCAGCGCCTGCCGGGCCAGGTGCATCGCGACCAGCGACGACGAGCAGGCGGTGTCGACGGACACGGCGGGGCCGGTGAAGCCGTACACGTAGGACACCCGGCCGGAGACCACGGAGACGGCGCCGCCGGTGCCGCGCAGGCCGTCGGAGTCGGCGTCGCCGCCGAACATGCCGTACCCCTGGCCCATGACGCCCACGAACACCCCGACGTCGGCGCCGCGCAGGGTGGCCGGGTCGATGCCGGCGTTCTCCAGCGCCTCCCACACGACTTCGAGCAGGATGCGCTGCTGCGGGTCCATGGCGGCGGCCTCGCGCGGGGAGATGCCGAAGAACGCGGCGTCGAAGCCGCCCGCCGCGTCGAGGAACCCCCCGGCGCGCACCGGGATCCGGGACAGGTCCCACCCCCGGTCGGCCGGGAACGGCGACTGCGCGTGCCCGCCCCGGGCCAGCAGGTCCCAGAAGTCGTCCGGGCCGTAGATGCCGCCGGGCAGGCGGCAGCCCACGCCGACGACGGCGATGTCGTCCTGCGGGCCGGCGGGCGTCACGGGCGCCGCCGCGCGGGGCTCGGCGCCGCCGGTGAGCAGCTCCCGCAGGTGGCCGGCGAGCGCACGCGGCGTCGGGTAGTCGAAGACGAGCGTGGCGGGCAGGGTGAGCCCGGTGCTGGCGTCGAGCCGGTTGCGCAGCTCGACGGCGGTCAGCGAGTCCATGCCGGCGGACTGGAAGGGCAGGTCCGGGCCGATGTCGTCGCCGGAGCCGTAGCCCATGACCAGGGCGACGCGGGAACGCACCAGCGTGAGCAGGCGCGCCTCCGCCTCGGCGGGCGTGCTGCCGGCGAGCGCGGCGGCGAGGTCCGGGGCGGCCGGCCCGGCCGACGCCCGGCGGCGGACCCGCACGAGCGAGCTCAGCAGCGGCTGCACCGGGCCACCGGCGGCGGCGTCGGCCCGGGCCGCGGCGAGGTCGAGCTTCATCGGTACGAGGTGGACCTCGTCGCTGTCGAGCGCCGCGTCGAACAGCGCGAGGGCCTCGGCGGGTGCCATGGCCAGCACGCCGCCCCGGCTCATCCGGGCGAGGTCGGCGGTGGCGAGGTGACCGGTGATGCCCCCGTCCTGCGCCCACAGCCCCCACGCCAACGACACACCCGGCAGGCCCGCCGACCGGCGTGCGGCCATCAGGGCGTCGAGATAGGCGTTCGCGGCCGAGTAGTTCGCCTGTCCGGCGGAGCCCAGCAGCCCGGCCGCCGACGAGAACGCGACGAACGCGGCCAGGTCCGTGTCCCGGGTCAGCTCGTGCAGGTGCTGCGCCGCGTCGGCCTTCGGCGCGAGGACCGCCGCGAGCCGCTCCGGCGTCATCGCGTCGAGCAGCCCGTCGTCGAGGACCCCGGCGGTGTGCACGATCGCCGTCAGCGGGTGCGCGTCCGGGATCCCGGCCAGCAGCGCCCGCACGGCGTCGCGGTCGGCGACGTCGCAGGCCGCGACGGTGGCCGCCGCGCCGAGCGCGGCCAGGTCGGCGACGAGTTCACCCGCGCCGGGGGCGTCGGGGCCCCGGCGGCTGACGAGCAACAGGTGCCGGACGCCGCGCGTCGCCGCCAGGTGCCGGGCCACGAGCGCGCCGAGGGAGCCGGTGCCCCCGGTGACGAGCACCGTGCCGTCGGGGCGCAGGGGGGCGCGCCGGTGGGCGAGCTGCCCGGCGGGGGCCAGGCGGGGGACGAACACGGCGTCGCCGCGTACGGCGGTCTGGGGTTCGTCGAGCGCGAGGGCGAGCGCGAGGGCGCGTTCGGGGTCCGCGCCGGACCCGGCGTCGAGCAGCAGGATCCGCCCCGGGGCCTCGGCCTGGGCGGCCCGCACGAGGCCCCACACCGCGCCCGCCCCGGGGTCGGTGACGACGGTCGGGCCCGCCGGCACGGCGTCGCGGGTGCGCACGACGAGCCGGGCCCGCGCCGGTGCGCCGCGCAGCCAGGTCCGTAGCACGGCGAGGACGTCGGCCAGGGTCGTCCCGCCGCCGGAGTCGAACTCGAAGACGGCGGCCAGCACGTCGGGCTGCGCGGCCAGGGCCGCGACGTCCCCGGCGCCGGTGAGACGCCGGGGCCGGGCCACCGGCGGCGGCACGGCCGCAGGCTGCGTCTCCTGCCACCGCACCCGGAACATGGCGTCCGTGGCAC
>NZ_JBHUVA010000102.1:0-20025 GCF_042670805.1 Micromonospora sp. NPDC057141
GGGGGCGCGGCCGGGGGACTGTTTGTCGCGGGTGGGGGGCGCGGGGTTGGCCGGCGCACCGCCGGGGGGGGCGGCCTGGGGGGCGTTGGTGTGGAGGCCGACGGGGGCAACCCGGCGGGGGCTCGTGCGGGGGAGTGTCATCTCCCGGTCCTCCCTTGTTCTGGCCGGCCCGGTGGGCTTCGTGACCCCGTGGGCCGTCGAGCGGTTTGGATGAGCCTAAAGCGCATCTGTGAGTATCCATATATACCGAACGCTTCATAGCGTGGTCCTATGGTCGGCCGGGCGTCCGGGCCGCCGCGCCGGGCCGCGTGGCCCGGCGCGGCGCGGCGTCGCGCCTCCTCGATCTCGCCGCCCCGACAAAAGGCGCATGTGGTACGAAAGACTCGCGGTTCAAGAGCCGCAAAACAGTTTTATGGTGCAGGCTGGCGCCGATCCTGAACCCCGGCCAGCCGGTGCTGCGGCTGGAGCGGCTGCGCTGCGCCGCCAGCGGGCCGGTGGCGTGGCTGGTCAACTACGTCCGCACCGACCTCGCCCCCGGTCTGGAGCAGGCGGACCTGGCCGACCGGTCTCTGTTCGGCCTCCTGGAGAACGACTACGGGCTGAAGATCACCACCGGCCGGCGGACGTTCACGGCGACGGCGGCCACTGGGCGGGTGGCGGAGGCCCTCGGCGTGCCGGAGCAGTTTCCCCTGCTGTACCTGGAGCAGATCACCTACCTCGACGACGGCCGCGCGATCGAGTATTCCGACGTGTGGATCCACAGCGAACGGATGCGGGTCACCTCCCTGCTCAGCCGCCGCTGAGGGCGGCTTGCGCACCGGCCCGGCCGGACACGCTCACCGGCGTGCCGCAGGGCGGCGGTGACCCCGTCGTACGGCCAGCACGGCCCGGTCCCGGCCCGGGAGAGCACGGCGAGCAGCCCGGCGGTGGACGCGTCCCCGCCGGCGGGCGTGCTGCCCCGCTCACCGCTCGCGGCCGGCGGCGGCCCGCGACGCCGGGCCGGTCCCCGGCGGGTGGAACGGCACGGGGTCGGTGAGTTCACCGACGAACGCGCCGTCGACCTGGTCGAGGAAACCGATCAGCGCCCACCCCCGGTCGCCGTCGGGGACCAGGCGGGGCGCGTACAGGTGGGGATGCGGGACCGGCCGGGCGGAGGCCACGTCCCAGGGGCCGCGCACGCTCGGCGCGTCCGCCACCCAGATCCGGTGGTCGCCGAGCGCCGGGTCCGCCACGGCGTTGGTGCAGAACAGCAGGAGGGGCCGGCCGTCGACGACGGCGACCTGGGGCACCTCGAGGTGGCCGAACCCGGCCGGCGTGGACAGCGGCGGCCGGACGGTCCAGCTGACCAGGTCGGGGGAGGTCGCGTGGCCGATGACGCCCCGCTCGCCGGCCGCGCCGCGGTTGGCGCGGGCGGTGACGAGCATGTGCCAGCCGTCGCCGGCGGGGTCGGCGAAGACCCAGGGGTCGCGCCATGCCTGCTCGTACCACATGTCCCGGTCGAGCACCTCGTACCAGGTCGGGTCGGCCTCCACGAGGGGGCCGTCGCCGTGCCGGTGCCAGGTGGTCAGGTCGTCGGAGACGGCCAGGCCGATGCGCTGGACGAGGCCGCCCTCGGCGCGACCGACCCCGGTGTAGAACAGGTGCCACCGCCCGTCCGGGCCGCGGACGGTGCATCCGGTCCAGGTGGCCAGGTCGTCCCAGCCGGGGGAGTCGGCGGGCACGAGCGCGTCGGCGAGCAGGGTCCAGGAACGCAGGTCGGTGGAGACGGCGTGCCCGATCGACGCCCGCTGGTGGCGGCGGTTCGGGTCGTGCAGGGCGCGGGAGGCGCGCAGGAAGAACACGTGCCATCGGCCGTCGTCGTCCTGGACGTACCAGCTGTCCCACACCCAGTGGTCCGGCAATCGCAGCATGGCCGGCAACCTACCAGTGAATCGGTTTAGCAACCACCTTGGTCGGCGGCGACGCCGGGTAGCGCCCGCCTCGGTGCCGGGACGCCGGCGGCCGGCGCCGCGGTGGACCTGCGCCGGCGCAGCGGCATGGGGACGTACGAGGGCCCGGCGGCCCCGCCGTCGAGCACGAGCTCCACGGCGCGGCGGCCCATCCGCTCGTGCGGCAGGGCGGCGGTGGTCAGGCCGGGACGCAGCCAGGCGGCGATGGGATCGTCGTCGAAGGAGACGACGGAGATGTCGTCGGGGATGGCCAGGCCGGCCTCGCCGAGCGCCTGGTACGCCCCGAAGGCCAGCCGGTCGTTCATGCAGATGACCGCGGTCGGCCGGGGCGACCGGGACAACAGGGTACGCATGGCGGCGTACCCGTGCTCCGGCAGCCACTCCGTGCAGAAGCACTCGGCGAGCAGGCCGACGCCGGCCGCGGAGAGGGCGGCGCGGATCCCGCGCAGGCGGGCCGGTGCGGCGATGGAGACCTCCGGATCGCCCTCTTTGAGGCGGTTGCGGCCGATCAACGCGATGCGTTCGCGGTGGCCGTGCGCGAGCAGCGCCTCGGTGACGGCGACGCCCGCCTGCTCGTCGTCGGGCAGTACGCAGGGCAGGCCGTCCGGGCTGACGGCGTTGAGCAGCACCACCGGGCCGCCGAGGATGGCGGGGGGCACCGTGAGTCGACGGGTCGCCATCGCCGCGTAGACGACGCCGTCGACCTGGCGGTCGAGCATCGCCTCGATGGCGTACCGCTCGAACGCCGCGTCGCCCTGGGTCTCGGTGATCAGCAGCACGTGGTCCCGTTCCCGGGCGGCGTCCAGCGCGCCCCGGATCAGGTCGCCGGCGAACCGGGTGGTGGCGACGATGTCGGAGACGAACGCGATGGTGGCGGTCTTGCGGGTGCGCAGGCTGCGCGCGGCCATGTTGGGCCGGTACCCGAGTTCCTCGGCGGCGGCGAAGACGCGCTGGTGGGCCTCCGCGGACAGCCGGGTGCCCTCCCGCCCGTTGAGCACCATCGAGGCGGCGGTCTTCGACAGGCCGGCCAGTCGTGCGACATCGGCCAGGGTTGCTCTGTTGCGGCCCACGGCTCCTCCGAATCACCGCGGCGCGTCCCGCGCCGCCCCGTCACCTCATCATGCGCGAGTCGCGAGGACCACCCCCGGTGGGTGGGCGACGGGCCGCGGGGCGGGTTAACCGGTCGTTTCCGAGTCGTTGCGAACTCGTCCTTGACAGGGTCGGAGCGCCGCGCGCATGCTCTGCTAAATCATTTTAGCTACGCCGTTTGGTCGTACGGAAGGGCCTCCCGGTCCCTCCCCGTGATCATGTCGATCGGCTCGGTCAGGCGGCGTGACGCGGCATGAATCAAGGAGTGGTTGACGTGCCGGATATCTCGACCAGGTTCTCGCGGCGCGGGTTGGCACTGCTGGTGCCGGCCCTCGCCACCGGCCTGGTGATGAGCGCATGTAGCGCACCAGGGTCGGACCAGCCGTCGTCGACCGGGTCCGACGCACCCGTCAGCACCGAACTCGGCACTGGGCCGATCACCCTGGAGCTGTACGCGGAGACCGGCTTCCCGCTGGTCAAGGCGCTGGCCGAAGAGTTCACCAAGCAGCACCCGAACGTGAAGTTCAACATTCGCGAAGACCAGTTCACGGTGATCACGGAGAACGCGCCCCGGGTGCTCGCCTCGGACAACGCGCCCGACATCATCCGGCTGCCCACCATGGTCGACCTGGTCAAGGACGACCTGCTGAAGAACCTCGACCCCTATGTCACGGCCTACGGCTGGGACAAGTTCCCGGCCTCGCAGCTCGTCCAGCTCCGGCTGGCCGACGGGGGCAAGGTGCGCGGCTCGGGCTCGCTGTACGGGCTGGGCCTGGGCTACAGCGTGACCGGGGTGTTCTACAACAAGACCCTGGCCGAGAAGGTCGGCATGACCGAGCCCCCGGCCACCGTCGCCGAGTTCGAGGCGCTGCTGGCCAAGGCCAAGGCCGCCGGCGTGCAGCCGATCGTGCAGTTCAACAAGAACACCGCGGGCATCAACTTCCCGCACCAGGCGCTGCAGAACCAGTTCGGCGACCCCGCCCTGATCTCGGACTGGATCTTCCAGAAGGAGGGGGCCACGTTCGACACCCCCGCCGCGCTGAAGGCCACCCAGACCATCCAGCGGTGGGCGCAGGCGGGCTACTTCACGAAGGACGCGAACGCCCTGGACTACGCGTCCATGGTCGGCGACTTCCAGAAGGGCGGCGGCCTGTTCATGTTCAACGGCGACTGGGAGTCGGGCAACCTGGACAAGAACATGGCCGGCAACGCGGGCTTCTTCCTCTTCCCGACCGAGGCCGCCGGCGGCAAGCACGTGGCGATGTCCGCGCCGAACACCTTCGGCGTCGGTGCCCGGGCGAAGAACCCGGACGCCGCCGCGTTCTTCCTCAACTGGGTGCACACCAACGCCACGGCCCGGGAGATCTCCGTGAAGGTCGGCGGCTCGCACCCCGGCGGCCCCTCGGATCTCGCGCTGCCGGCCGTCGGCGAGGGCACCGTGCTGGCCGAGACGCTCAAGGCGTCGCAGCAGCTCGGCGCGGAGAACGGCGCGGTCGACTTCACCGCGAACGCCACCGGCGGCATCTTCGCCGCGGCGATCACCCCCGAGATGCAGAAGCTGATCGCCGGCCAGCAGACCCCCGAGGGGTACGTGAAGGCGGTCCAGGCCGAGTACGAGAAGGAACTGTCCCGATGACCGCTGCCGTCGGCGGCACTCCCGCCGGTGCCCCGGCCGGCGGCGCGGACCGGCAGTCACCCGTGCGGCCCCACCGGAGGAGGTGGGGCCGCACGGCCGGGTGGCTCGGCTGGCTGTGGGTCCTGCCGGCCCTGCTCATGTACGGGTTCTTCGTGCTGCGCCCGCTGCTGCTCACCATGCAGTACTCGCTGTACCGCTGGAACGGCATCGGTCAGGCCGAGTGGGTCGGGCTGACCAACTACCTGACCGTGTTCACCGACAGCGACCTGCTGAAGATCATCGGGAACGCGTTCGTCCTGATCATCTTCTTCAGCTTCGTCCCGGTCGCCCTCGGGCTGCTGGTCGCCAGCCTCGTGCGCCGGATGACCGGCGGCGCCTTCGGCACGGTGGTGCGTACCGTGCTGTTCCTGCCGCAGGTGATCCCACTGGTCGCCGCCGGCATCGCGTGGAGCTGGCTGCTGTCCACCGACGGCCTGGTCAACCAGGTGCTGCGGGCGGTCGGTCTGGGCGGGCTCACCCGGGCCTGGCTCGGCGAGTTCGACACGGCGCTGCCCTCGGTGGGCGTGATCGGCACCTGGGTCATGCTCGGCCTGTGCACGATCCTGCTCGTCACCGGCATGAGCAAGATCGACCCGGCGCTGTACGAGGCGGCCCGCATCGACGGCGCCGGACCGGTGCGGGAGTTCTTCGCCGTCACCCTGCCGAGCCTGCGCCAGGAGGTCGGGGTCTGCCTGACCGTCACCGTCATCGCCGCCCTGGCCAGCTTCGACATCGTCTACATCTCCACCAGCGGCGGCCCCGGCATCCAGACCACGGTGCCCGGGTTGGAGATCTACCGGCTCGCCTTCTCCCAGCGGCAGGTCGGGCTCGCCTCGGCGCTGTCGGTGGTGCTCATGGCGCTGGTGCTGGCCTGCGTGCTGCCGATCCAGCGGCTGACCCGGGAGGACAAGGCATGAACCTCACCAGCCGCAGCGAGCGACTGACCGGACGGATCTTCCTGATCGCGCTGATCGTCGTCACGCTGCTGCCGTTCCTGAGCATGCTGTCCGCGGCGTTGCAGCCGCGCGGCACCGTCCCCACCGGCCTGGCCTGGCCGTCGGACCCGCAGTGGGGCAACTTCGCCGACGCGTTCACCGCCGCCAACATGGGCGCGCTGCTGCGCTCCAGCCTGCTGATCGTCGTCGGGGTCGTGCCGATCGGCGTGGTCATCGCCACCATGGCCGGATTCGGGCTGGGCCACCTGCGGGTGCCCGGCGGCCGGATCGCCTTCGGCCTGCTCCTGCTCGGCCTGACCCTGCCGTTCGAGGCCGTGGTCACCCCGCTGTACTACCAGATGCGCGACCTCGGCCTGCTCAACACCCGATGGGCGATCATCCTGCCGCTGATCGGCCTGTACATGCCGTTCTCGGTGTTCTGGATGCGGGCGCACTTCGCCACCGTGCCCAAGGAGCTCTCCGAGGCGGCGCGCGTCGACGGCAGCAACACCTGGCAGCTGTTCTGGCGCGTCCAGGTGCCGCTGGCCCGGCCGGCCATCGCGTCGCTGACCATCCTGCTGTTCCTGTGGACCTGGAACCAGTTCCTGCTCGCCATCGTGCTCGTCGACGACGCCACGAAACGCACCATGGCCGGCGCACTGGGGGCGTTCCAGGGGCAGTGGGGGACGGACCTGGTGCTGCTGTGCGCCGGCTCCCTGCTCATCCTCACCCCCACCCTCATCGTGTTCCTGATCTTCCAACGCCAGTTCATCAAGGCCCTCATCCAGGGATCGCTGAAGGGATAGCGCGTGACCACCCCTGCACCGGTCCGCGGCGAGGCCGACGAGGGCTTCGGCCGCGTCGCCGACGCCTTCCGGGACAACTTCACCGCGCGCGGCGACGTCGGCGCCGCGGTCGCCCTCTACGTGCGCGGCCGCAAGGTCGTCGACCTGTACGGCGGGTTCGGCGACCCGCGCTCCGGGCGTCCCTGGGTCGCCGACACCCCGGCGGTCGTCTTCTCCTGCACCAAGGGGATCCTGGCCATCTGCGCGTACCTGCTGGTCCAGCGGGGCCGCCTCGACCTGGACGCGCCCGTCGCCCGGTACTGGCCGGAGTTCGGTCAGCACGGCAAGGCGGAGATCCCGGTGCGCTGGCTGCTCACCCACCAGGCCGGCCTGCCGGCCCTGGACCGGCCGCTCACCCGCGCGGACGTGGTCGCCTGGACGCCGGTGATCGAGGCGATCGAGGCGCAGTCGCCGCTCTGGCCGCCCGGCACCGCCCACAGCTACCACGCGATGACCTACGGCTGGCTGGTCGGCGAGGTGATCCGCCGCGTCACCGGCCAACTGCCCGGCGCGTACTTCCGCGCGGCGCTCGCCGACCCGCTCGGCCTGCGTACCTGGATCGGCCTTCCCGACGCCGGGCGCGCCGCGGTGGCCTGGATGCTGGCGCCGCCGGCCGGCTCCGTGCCGGCCCTGGACCCGGTCGCCGAGCGGGGGCTCACCATGAACGGCGCCTACGCCTTCCCCGCCGACGCCGACGGCCTGGTCAGCTTCAACGACCCGGTCATCCAGGCCGCCGGGATACCCGGGGCCGGCGCCGTCAGCACCGCCGAGGGCCTCGCCCGGCTCTACGCCGCCACCGTGTCCGACGTCGACGGCGGCGGACGCCTGCTCACCACCGCGTCGGTCGACGACGCGACCGTGCCGCGGGTCTGGGGCCAGCAGCGGTACGCGCCGCCGGACGAGGGACAGCGCTGGGGGACCGGCTTCCTGCTGGACTCCCCACCGGCGCGGCCCCTGCTCGGGGCGCGCAGCTTCGGCCACGACGGCGCGGGCGGCCACGTGGCCTTCGGCGACGACGCCCACCAGGTGGGCTTCGCGTACGTCGTCAACCAGATGCTCGGCGCGGACGACGAGCGGGGCGACCAGCTGGTGGCCGCCGTCCGAAGGTCCCTCGGCGCATAACCCCACCCCCACCCCCCGGCTCCCACCCCCCACCCCGCTCCCACCCCGGTGATCAAGAGGAAAACGTCAGAGTTGATCTCGATGATGACGCAGACTTCTTGATCACCGGCCGGCCGGTCGGCTGGGCCGGTCGGGGTGGGGTGGGGTGGGGCGGCGGGTCGGGTTGGACGGGGGCGCCGCGAGGTCCACAATGGCGCGATGAGCGTGGCGGAGGGCGGGTCGACCGACCGGTGGTCCGGCGGCGCGGTGGCCCGGCGGCACGCGCCTGCCGCCCGGATCCCCGATGCCGGCGCCGCGCCGGCCGCGCTGGACTACTACCTGGTCCATCCGGACCCGACCGGCGGCGCGCGGCGCGGCCGGCCGGAGGGCATGGTCGTCGAGGAGTTCGTGTTCGCGGCGGACCACTCGGCGGTGCGCCTGCACAGCGCCGCGTGGACCCCGCAGGACGGCGGCTGGTGGAGTTCGGCGGCCTTCAGCCGGACCATGCGCCTCGACGCAGCCCTGCGCAGCCGGGTGGTCGCCGTCACCCGGCGCGAGTGCGGGGCCGCCTACCGCGAGCTCGGCGGCGGCGAACTGCCCGACGAGGGGGCGCTGCGCGGCCACTTCCACGACGCCGAGCCGCTGGCCACGGCACCGCTGCCGCTCGGCACCACCGGGATCACCGCCGGGTTCCACGCGACCCGGGTCTACCGGGTCCTGTTCGCCGACGCGCTGGGGCCGGACGCCCTGGCGTACCTGCGGGCCACCTGGCGGATGACCGTCACCGGTGACGTGGCTGACCCACAAGCCCGGGTCGTCGGCGTCGCCCGCCGCATGGTCGGCGACGACGCGTTCATCTGGCACCTGCGCCGCATCGGCGCGGGCGGTCCATGGTGCCTGGACCTGACCGTCGATCTGGCCGGCGGCCGGGACGACACCGTTCGGCCGATGCTGCGGGAGCTGACGACGACGCTGCGGATGGCCGGGCTCCTGCCCGTCACGGTCGAACGCTTCTCCTGACCGCCGGCCGGTGCGTGCCCGGTGGCCAGGAGAAGCGGTTCAGGAGGCCGGCGACGGGCTGACCGCCGCGCAGGCGGCCAGCGCCTCCGTCGTCTTCGTGTCGCCGGAGTCGAGGCTGTCGAGGTCGACGCCCCGGTTGCTCAGGCAGGTGCGGTAGGCCGCGCTGCGGCCGTCGCCCTGCCCGCCGTTCGGGGCACCGGAACCGCTCGGCCGTGCGCCCGGCCCGCCGTCGCCGTCCGGCCCGCCGCTGGGCCGCACCGACGCGCACGCCTCCTGCGCCTTCTCCCAGGTGGCCTCGTCGACGCCGTCGGGGCGTCCCATGCCTGGTCCGCCGCGTCCCGCGCCCGCCGAGGCGTCCGGTCGGGCCGAGGGACGCGCGGTGGGGCCGCCTGAGGGCCGGGCCGTCGGGGCGCCGGACGGCCGCGCGCCGCCCGCACCGGCCGACGGCAGGGTGACGCCGTTGTTCCGCAGGCACTCCTGGTACGCGGCGAAGCCGTTCTGGCCGCTCTGCCCGCTGTCGCCGGCCGGGGTGGCCGAGTCGTCCGAGCCGCTGCAGGCGGCCGACAGTGACAACGCGACAACGGTCAGCGTGGCCGCGAACAGGCGGCCCTTTCCAGACAGCGACATGCGAACTCCTCGACCTTCTCCGGGGCCCGTCCAGGTAAGGGGCCCGTCCAGGTAACCGGGGCCAGCTCACCGGCGGCTCGGCCCCGGCTCGGAGTTGGCTCGGAATCCGACCGCCCGGGCCCCGGCCGTTCCCAGTCAACTCCGAGCTGAGGCCGAGCCGCCGGTGAGCAGGGGTGTGCAGACTGGCCAGCCATGGGAGACGGCCTGAAACGACGGTGGCGTACCCGGCGCGTACGCCGGGGCGTGGCGGGCGGCGTCGCCCTGCTCCTGCTCGGGGCGGGCGGCGCGTGGGCCCTGACCACGACCGCCGAGCCGACGACCGCCCGGCCGGCCACCGTGGCCGTCGACCGGGGCGCCGTCGCCGTCGAGGTGGCCACCTCGGGCACCGTCGCGCCGGCGACCACCCGCGCCCTGAGCTTCACCGTCGCCGGCACGGTGCAGACCGTCTCCGTGCGGCCGGGCGACGTGGTGCGGGCGGAACAGCGGCTGGCCGCCGTCGCCGACGAGGACGTCGCCACCGCCGCCGAGGCGGTGGACGAGGCCGAGGCCGACCTGGCCGAGGCACGCGACACGCTCACCCAGGCCCGCGAGTCGGCGGACGACGCGGCGACGTCGGACTGCTCGACCGGCAGCTCCGGTTCCGGCGTGCGACCGGTCGCCTGGAGTTCGCCCACGGCGACCGCCACCACGCCGACGCCCACCGCCTCCACCAGCTCCCCGACCCCCTCCGCCTCGCCCACCACCACCAGCCCGACGCCCGGCCCGACGGCCACCGGCGGCGGATCGGCACGCCCGTCGGCGTCCACCCAGAGCGGCTCCTGCGCCGCCGGCGGCGGGGGCACCGACCCGATCCTGCAGGCGCAGCGGCGGGTCAACCAGGCCGAGGCCGGCCTCGCCGACGCGCAGGACGCGCTGGCCGGCGCCACGATCACCGCGCCGATCCGTGGCACCGTGCTGTCCGTCGCCGGAAAGGTGGGCAGCGAGGTCAGCCGCGGCACCACCTTCATCACCCTCGCCGACACGTTCGCCATGCAGGTCGAGGCCAAGTTCCCCGAGGCCGACGCCGTGGCCCTGGCCGTCGGACAGGACGCCACGCTCACCCTCCCCGACCGGCCCGACAGCACGTTCCCGGCGACCGTCGTCCAGGTCGACCCCGTCGGCACCAGCGACGGCACCCTGGTCCGCTACGGCGTCGTGCTCTCCTTCGCCGACGCGCCGCAGGACCTGCTCGTCGGGCAGAGCGCCGCGGTCACCGTGGAGACCGCTGCGGCGGCGGACGCGCTGCGGGTGCCCTCCACGGCGGTACACGAGGTCGCCGACCGCACCGGGACCGTCCGGGTGGGCGTCGAGGGCGCGACGCGTACGGTCACCATCGGGTTGCGCGGCGGTCGGTACACCGAGATCACCTCCGGCCTTACCGCCGGTGAGTTGGTGCTCCGCTCCTGGTGACATCGGGGCCTGGTGACAGCGGGGGCACAGGTTCGGCACAGTGGGCGTGGAGACCCGTCCGGTAGGCAGTGACGGTGCCTACCGACATCCTCCGGCCACCGACCGGGCGGACCGCGCCGGCCCTCGACGGCGCGTGCGCCGCTCGGGTGCTCGTGGTCGACGACGAACCGAACATCTCCACGCTGCTCGCGGTCACCCTGGGGCTCGTCGCGTACGAGACCAGGGTCGCCGCCAGCGGCCGGGCGGCGCTGGCCCTGGTGGAGGAGTTCGACCCGCACCTGGTGGTCCTCGACGTGATGCTGCCCGACCTCGACGGCTTCGAGGTCGCCCGCCGGCTGCGCGCGGCCGGCCGCCCGGTGCCGGTGCTCTTCCTCACCGCGCGGGACACCGTCGACGACCGGGTCACCGGGCTGGTCGTCGGCGCGGACGACTACGTGGCCAAGCCGTTCAGCCTGGAGGAGGTGGTGCTGCGCATCCGGGCCATCCTGCGGCGCAGCCACCCGGAGCCGCCCCCGGCCGCGCCGCCCACACCTCCGCACCTGGCCGTCCTGCGCTACGCCGACCTGGAACTCGACGACGACGCGCACGAGGTGCGCCGGGCAGGGCGACCGGTCGGCCTGTCGCCGACGGAGTTCCGGCTGCTGCGCTACCTGCTCTCCAACGCGGGACGGGTGGTCAGCAAGGCGCAGATCCTCGACCGGGTGTGGAACTACGACTTCGGGGGGGACGGGCGCATCGTCGAGTCGTACGTCTACTACCTGCGGCGCAAGATCGATCGGATCGGTCCGCCGCTGATCCACACCGTGCGCGGAGTGGGGTACACGCTGCGGCTGCCGCGCGGCGACGAGTGAGCCGCCGGCCGGTCCGTCCCTGGGCGCACTGGACGCTGCGCTCCCGGCTGGTGCTCCTCGTCGGGGTCCTCGCCACGCTCGCCCTGCTGGGGGCGAACGCCGCCGGCCTGGTCCTGCTGCGCGGGTACCTGCTGGAACGGGTCGACCAGCAGCTCGCCGGCCAGGCCCGGCCGTTCACCGCCGGGGCGCGCGCCGAGGCGTTGTCGCCTGCCGAGGGCGATGCCCCCGCCGGGCCGCGCAACCCCGGCCGGCTGGCCCGGCTCGGCCCCGACCAACTGGTCGTCCACTACCGGGCCGACGGCACCCGGGACACCGAGCGCAGCAGCACGCCGACGGCCGGCGCACCCGATCCCGGCCCGTTGGCCGAGGTGACGGCGCGGGCCCGGGCCGGCCGCCCGTACACCGTTGCCGGCGACGGGGACGCGTGGCGGCTGCTGGCGGTCCCCGCCGGCGACGGCGGGGAGGTCGTGGTGCTCGGCGTGTCCCTGGCCGAGGCGGAGCGGACCGTCGACCGGCTGGTGGCCATCGACGTCGCGGTGACCGGCAGCGTGCTGATCGTGCTCGGCCTGCTCGCCGCCTTCGTGGTCCGCGTCGGGCTGCGCCCGCTGACCAGGATGGAACGCGTCGTCGCGGGCATCACCGGCGGCGACCTGGCCCGCCGGCTGGACGACACCGACCCGCACACCGAGCCCGGTCGGCTCGGTGCCGCGGTGAACCTCATGCTGGACCGCATCGGCACCGAGATGACCGCCCGTGCCGCAGCCGACCGCCGGCTGCGCCAGTTCGTCGCCGACGCCTCGCACGAGCTGCGTACCCCGCTGACCTCGATCCGGGGCTTCGCCGAGCTGTACCGCCGCGGCGGCGCCCCGCCCGGCCCGCGGCTGGAGGAGGCGATGGGCCGGATCGAGGCCGAGGCCGCCCGGATGGGGGTGCTCGTCGAGGACCTGCTCCTGCTCGCCCGGCTGGACCGGCACCGCGCCCCGGTGCTGCGCCCCGTCGACCTGCTGGAGGTCGCCGCCGACACCATCCGCGACGCGCACGCCCGGGCCCCGGGGCGGCGGATCCGGCTGACCACCCTCGCCGAGGACGACGTGACGTTCGAGCCGCCGACCGTGCTCGGCGACGAGCATCGGCTGCGTCAGGTCGCGGCGAACCTGGTCGGCAACGCCATGCAGCACACCGGGCCGGATGCGCGGGTGACCGTCCGCATCGGCCGGATCCCCGCGTCCGTGGTCGACTCCCCGCTGCCGGCGGTCCGGGGCGATGCGCCGGTCCGGTCCGGTCCGGCACCGGTCACGCCCACCGGCGCGCTGGCGGTGCTGGAGGTGCACGACGACGGCCCGGGCATCCCCCTCGAACACGCCACCCGGGTCTTCGAACGGCTCTACCGCGCAGACCCCACCCGGGGGCGGTGCGACGGCGGCGGCTCCGGGCTCGGGCTGAGCATCGCGGCGTCGATCGCGTACGCCCACGGCGGCTGGATCGAGCTGGACACCGCCCCCGGCGCGGGCACCACTTTCCGCGTACTGCTGCCCGCCGCCGGATCCCCGGCGGAGGGCGCGGGGCCGACGCCGCCGGCCCACGACGTGCCGGCCGGCCATGTCGAACCCGGCTCCCGGCCAGCGCCGATTCCGAGCCAGCTCTGAGGTGGCGTCGAAGGTCCTCCGAGGCTGGGCCGCCAGGATCCCTGGCATGCGTGCACGCCTGCCGGCCGCCCTGCGCCGGCCTCCTGTGGCGGTCAACGCCGCCCTGACCCTGCTGCTGGTCGGCGGCGGCGCCTGGGCCTGGCTCTCCGTGCGCGGGGACTCCTCGGCACAGGCCGGGGCGACCAGCGGCACCCGGACGGTCCAGGTCTCCCGGGGCACGGTCACCGCGACGGTCACGGCGGACGGTTCGCTGGAGAGCGCCTCCACCGCCACCGCCAGCTTCGCCACCGCCGGGACGGTCACCTCGGTCGCGGTGACCGTCGGCCAGAAGGTGACCAAGGGACAACTGCTCGCCAAGGTCGATCCGGCTGACGCCCAACGTGACCTCGAGGTGGCCCAGGCGGACCTGGACGCCGCCGAGGACGCGCTGGACCGGGCGCAGGACGCCGGTTCCGACACCTCCACGGCCGAGAACGAGGTCACCCAGGCCGAGCTGGCCGTCGACGAGGCCGAGGCCGCAGTGGCCGGCACCCGGCTCACCGCGCCGATGGCCGGCACCGTGGTCGCCGTCAACGGCACCGTCGGCGGCTCGTCCGGCGGCTCCTCGGGCTCGTCGGGGTCGTCGGGGTCGTCTTCCGGTGGGTCGTCGAGCACCTCGTCCGGCTTCGTCGACATCGCCGACCTGTCGAAGCTCCAGGTCACCGCCGCCGTCGCCGAGGCCGACGCCACCCGGCTCAAGGCGGGACAGGCGGCCACCGTCACGTGGAACGCCCTGGACGGTGCCACCGCCACCGGTGAGCTGGAGGCGATCGACCCGCAGGCCACCACCGCCAACAACGTGGTCACCTACGGGGTGACCGTGAGCGTCGCCGAGCTGCCCACCGGCGCCCGGCCGGGGCAGACCGTCCAGGTGGCCGTCGTGACCGGCACGGCCCAGGACGTGCTGCTGGTCACCTCGGCCGCGGTGAGCGGCAGCGGCGACCGGCGGACCGTCACCGTGCTCACCGACACCGGGCAGGAGACCCGGCGGGTGCAGGTCGGTCTCACCGGCGACCAGTCGTACGAGATCACCTCCGGGCTCACCGAGGGGGACCGGGTCGTGCTGCCCGAGAGCACCACCTCCGGTAGCAGCGGCGGCGGCCTGACCGGCGGGGGCGGCTTTCCCGGCGGCGGAGGGCTGACCGGCGGGGGCGGCGTCCCCGGCGGGGGTCAGGGCGGCCCCCGGGCCGGCACCGGGACCCGCTGATGGCGCCCCGGACCCCGCCGCGCCGTCCGGTCCTGGACGTCCGCGCACTGACCAAGGTGTACGGGGAGGGCCCCGCCGCCGTGCACGCCCTGGGCGGGGTGTCGCTGACGGTGGACGCCGGCGACTACGTCGCCATCATGGGTTCGTCCGGCTCCGGCAAGTCCACCCTGATGAACATCATCGGCTGCCTCGACGTGCCCTCCGGCGGCAGCTACCTGCTCGACGGCGTCGATGTCGGACGCCTGGCGGACCGGCAGCTCGCCCTGGTGCGCAACCGGCTCATCGGCTTCGTCTTCCAGGCGTTCAACCTCATCCCGCGCACCAGCGCGGTGGCGAACGTCGAACTGCCGCTGGCGTACGCGGGCGTGCGGGCGGCGCAGCGGCGGCGGCGGGCGCTCGCCGCGCTGGACGCGGTGGGGCTGGCCGACCGCGCCGGCCATTTCCCCAACCAGCTCTCCGGCGGGCAGCAGCAGCGGGTCGCGGTCGCCCGCGCGCTGGTCACCGAACCCGCGCTGGTGCTCGCCGACGAGCCCACCGGAAACCTGGACAGCCGCTCCACCGAGGACATCCTGGCGGTGTTCGACCAGCTCAACGCCGCCGGCCGAACGATCGTCCTGATCACCCACGAGCCGGAGGTCGGCGACCGCGCCCGGCGGCTGATCCGGCTCCTCGACGGCCGGGTCCGCTCCGACGAGCGCCAGGACCTCACCGGCCGGCACACGGCGGGGGCCGGCCGATGACCGTCACCGAGACCATCCGGTTCGCCCTGCGCGGCGTGGCCGCCAACAAGCTGCGCTCGGCGCTGACCATGCTGGGCATCCTCATCGGCGTCGCCGCGGTGATCCTGCTGGTCGCCGTCGGCAACGGCTCCGCCCAGGCGATCACCAGCCGGATCGAGGCGCTGGGCACCAACACCCTCACCGTCACCAGCACCAGCCGGGGCACGGGCACGGGCGGACTGACCGTCGAGGTCGCCGACGCGCTCGCCGACCCGGTGCTCGCCCCCGGCGTCCGCTCGGTGTCCCCGCTGGCCAGCACCTCCACCACGGTGACGTACGAGGGCGCCGATCACGAGGTCGCGCAGTTCGTGGGCACCCGGCCGAGCTGGTTCACCGCGGCCAACTCGCCGGTGGCCGACGGTGCCGCGTTCACCGCCGACGACGAGGCGCAGGCCCGCCGGGTGGTCGTCATCGGGCAGACCGTAGCCGACGAGCTGTTCACCGGCGTCGACCCGATCGGCCGGCAGGTCACCGTCGGCGGCGCGCTGTTCACCGTGGTCGGGGTGCTCGCGGCGAAGTCCTCGACCGGGTTCCAGGACGCCAACGACACCGCCGTGGCGCCGCTGAGCGCCGTGCGGGAGGTCCTCACCGGGTACGGCCCGATCAGCTCGATCCTCGTCGAGGCGGCCGACCCGGGCGAGGTGGACGCCGTGCAGGCCCAGATCACCGCGGTGCTCGCCCAGCGGCTGCCCACGACGACCGGCTCGGGCAGCGCGTCGTACCGGATCCAGAACGCCGCGCAGCTGTTGCAGACCCAGACCGAGACCGCCGACACCTTCACCACGCTGCTCGGCGCGGTCGCCGCGATCAGCCTTCTGGTCGGCGGCATCGGGATCACCAACATCATGCTCGTGACCGTCACCGAACGGACCCGGGAGATCGGCATCCGCAAGGCGCTCGGGGCCCGCCGCCGGACCGTGCTGACCCAGTTCCTGATCGAGGCGACCCTGCTGAGCCTTCTCGGCGGGGCGCTCGGGGTGGCCGCCGCGCTGCTCGGCTCCCGGTTCACCATCGTCGGTGTCCGGCCCGTGATCGTGCCCAGCTCCGTCGCGTTGGCCCTCGGCGTCTCCATCGCGATCGGCCTCTTCTTCGGCGGCCTGCCGGCCGCCCGGGCGGCCCGACTGCGCCCCATCGACGCCCTGCGCTACGAGTAGGCCAGCGTGCCCGACAGGCAAGGACCGAACATGGACAACAGCGACACCGCCGTCTTCGCCCGGGTCGGCAGCGGCGCCACGGCGCCGATCGGGCCGGCGGCGCCGAACGACGACCGCACCGCCGCATCGCCGGCCGCAGTGGCGGGATCCGACGACGACCTCACCGCGGCGCTGGCCGCGGCCGCCCCGCGCCGGTGGTGGAACCGGGGCACGCCGGTCCTCGGCGCGCTCGTGCTCCTCGTCGCCGGCTTCCTCGGCGGGGTGCAGGTGCAGCAGCGGTGGGGCGAGCCCGCGGCGACCGGGGGCGCGGCACGCTCCGGGGCGTTCCCGGCGGGCCTGCCCAGCGGGGCGGCCGGGATGGGACGCGGCCAGGGCTCCACCGGGCAGACCGGGCAGCCGAGCACCGGTGCGAGCGCGAGCGCGACGGCGGGCACCGCCACCGGCACGGTGACGCTCGTCGACGGGGACACCCTCTACGTCGAGACCGCCGACGGCACCGTGGTCACGGTCCGCACCACCGACGACACCACCGTACGGACCACCCGGGCCAGCGAGCTGTCGGCGATCAAAAACGGCCAGCAGGTGACCGTGCGGGGTGGCGCGGTCACGGACAACGCCATGACCGCCACCTCCGTCACCGCCGGCGGCTGACCCGCGGGTTGCCGGCGGGGGCGTCGACGGCTGCGGGCCCGGCCCCGCCCACGCGTTCGTGGGTGGGGCCGGGCCCGCGGTGGTCTGTGCCGGACCGGGCGCGTGGTGGTGCCGGTCGGTCAGGCGGTGGCGCCGGTGACGTTGCCGCCCGAGCGGGTCACCTTGTACGTGACCTTCTCGCCGCTCCAGAAGTGGAAGGTGAGCGTGACCGGGGCGTTGTCGTTGACCGCGGCGAAGAAGTCCGAGGTCAGCGCGATCGAGTTGCCGGGGTAGTCCGGCTTGAACGTGACGTCGTACTCCTTGAACGACGTCCAGTCGTGCGGGCCGGCGTTGCTGCCGTCGGCGTACTTCGCCTCCATGGTGGCGAGCTGGTCGCCCCGGAACTGGGTGGGGATCGTGAACGCGCTGGTGGTTCCGGTGGCGTTGCTCAGGATCGGCCGGTCGTAGGTGATGATGTTGATCCGCCACGGCACGCCCGTCGAGAACCGCGCGTGCAGGGTCGCGTTGACCCCGTACGCCCGGCTGCTGCTCAGCCGGGTCAGCGCGGACGCCGTCAGGGTGAGCTGGCTGCCGCTGATGGTGTAGTCGGTGCCTTGGGCCAGGTCGGTGCTGCCCTGCCGCAGGCCCTGGAAGGTGGTGCCGTTGAGGTTCAGCGTGAGCGTCTTGGCGCTGACGGCGTTGGCTTTGGCGTTGAAGACCAGGTCCGACGAGGCGGTGCCGGAGCGGGTGGTCCAGCTCGACTTGATCTGGGCGGTCAGCTCCGGGTCGGTCCACTGGAACGAGGTCCGGCCGAGGTGCTGCCCGTTGTCCCACAGCATGGTGGTGAGCTTCTTGGTCCGCGTGTAGTAGCCGAAATACTCGAAGAACTTCAGCTTCTCGCCCTGCTCGATGGTGCCGGTGTGCCGGTCGAAGCCGAGCAGGCCGTACTCGCCGACGATGACCGGGATGCCCTTGGCGACGAAGGCGTTGTAGACGCGGTCGAAGGAGTCGGTGAGGTCCTTCTGGGCGGTGGCGTCGAAGTGGGTGCCCCCGGCGACGTTCACGCTGAAGGGCCAGTAGCCGTAGTAGTGCACGGTCGCGATGAGGTTGCGGTCGTTCAGCGCGTTGAACGTGGCCACCAGCTCGTCGACGCGGGCCTGGTCCGACGACGTGTGCAGGGTGGGCAGCACCAGCAGGCGGGTGGCGTTGTTGCCGCCGGAGGCCCGCACGATGCGGTGGAACGAGGTGTTGAGTTCGCCCAGCAGCGTCGCGTTCTGGGCGTCGCCGGAGCTGCCGGTGAACTGCGGCTCGTTGACGCTCTCGAACACCAGCTTCGGCGACGAGCTGCGGAACGTGCTCGACAGCTGGGTCCAGATCGCGTTGTACTTGGCCAGCACGTTGGTCCGGTCGGTGGGCATGGTGTTGATCCACTGCCACGAGTCGTGGTGAATGTTGATCATCACGTAGAGGTCGTCGGCGAGCGCCCAGTCGACGACCTCCTTCACCCGGTTCAGGTATGCCGCCTCGATCGGGTAGTTGGGTGCGCCGCCCAGGTGCGCGCTCCAGGTGACCGGGATGCGGATGCTCTTGAAGCCCTGCGCCTTCACGTTGTCCAGCAGCGCCTCGGTGATGCGCGGGTTGCCCCAGGCGGTCTCGTCGGCGCCGACGGCGTCCAGGGAGTTGCCGAGGTTCCAGCCGGGCTGCATCGCGGCCACGGCCGCCATCGCGTCGCCGGCCGGCGGCGGAGTGGTGGGCGGGGGAGTGGTCGGCGGCGGCGTAGTGGGCGGGGTGCTGGTCGGCGGCGCGGTGGTCGGGCCGACGCCCCCGGTGCAGGTGACGCCGTTGAGCGCAAAGGAGGTGGGGTTCGTGTTCGTGCCGGACCACGACCCGTTGAAGCCGAAGGAGACCGTGGCGTTCGTGGCGATGGCGGCGTTGTAGCCGACGTTGGCGGCGGTGACGTCGTTGCCCGAGGCGGTGACCGTGGCGTTCCACGCCTGTGTCACCCGCTGCCCGGCGGGGAACGTCCAGGTCAGACGCCAGCCGTTGATCGCGTCGCCGAGGTTGGTCACGCTCACGTTCGCGCCGAACCCGCCCTGCCACTGGCTGCTGACCTGGTACGTCACCGCGCAGCCCGCCGCCGCCTGCGCGGTGCCCGCGACCAGGACGCCGACGGAGGCCAGCAGCATCGTGGCCGCGCTGGTGAACGCGCCGACCCGCCATCGGGTCCGCCGGGTGGTGCTTCGTATGCCGATCATGACACTCCTTGCCGGAAAGATGCCGCCGCATGGTGGGGTGAGCAGGGCGTCAGGAAACGCGCACGTGACGCCGTCAGACCGGCAGATTAAGTTTGTAACCCAAACTTTGTCAATCGGTAACTGACTATGTCGCAGCGGTCGTGCGCCGCTGGGCGCGGCGGCGACGCCGAGGCGCGGCTGGCGGGGCTTGCCGGACACGACGCCGAGGGGAGGGCGCCTGCCGCCAACCGCCACCGTCCTCGTGGTCTTCGGGCGCGGCGCCCGCGGCCACCGTGCTCGTCGGCACCGCCGTCTGCGGGCGCTACCGGGCCGCACCGCTCGAACCGGATCTCGAACCGGATGCTGTTCCTGCCCGCGATCCTGTACCGGGAGAGCCCGTGAGTTGGTCGCGGTCGCCATGGTGGCGCTGGCCGCCCAGGCTGCCGGGACCGAGGGGGGGGCACACTTCCAGGCGGCCTCCCCCCACTCCCGGTAGCACCCCCGCGTCGGCTACGGCGTCACGCTGGCCCGGCCCGCCGTAGCCGTTTGCGATAAGGGAGGGGCCGATTTGGCGGGCCGGAGGGGAAGGAGTAATGTTCAGCGCCGGCAGGGAAACGGGCGCCAGGTGGGAGACCACGGCGGACGGCCTGCCGGACCCCAGGAAGCGACCGGCGGTTGTCGGGTGCAGAATGGTGCCCGTAATTCGGGTGGAAGCGGGTCGGATCGGGATTCTCCGGTTTGACAGTGCGGAAACCGGAGGGTAACGTAGTAAAAGTGCCCGGCGCGAGAGTGGCG
>NZ_JBHUVA010000103.1:0-19918 GCF_042670805.1 Micromonospora sp. NPDC057141
CTTCACGATCAGCCAACGTCAGCATGTTGCGCACGGCGGGCATCCTGTCCCACCGAACCACCAAGATCAAGTGCTACGACTGACTGAACTCGCCCACTTCTTCCGGGATCGAGCACGATTTTGCCCGCGCCGAGCCGGCCGGCGGCGTTCCCCGGCTCCACCTGTCCCGCCACTATCCGGCCGCTCCCAGAATTTGGAGATCTTGGAAGTTGAGGGCCCCTCTGGGGGCCGGAATCTTCCAAGATTCGCTTCGGTTCCCGCTCGTCGTCGCTCGCGACGCTGGGAAACAGGCGTTGGCCGTCACCTGCGCTCGCGCCCGGTGATCGAGACCCACCATCACGTCGATGACGGCGACGAGCCGCACGAAGAGGGGGCCCATCCCAAGGTCGGGTTTCTCCCGGCAACCGCCACATGATGAGTGGACCTGGGTCGAAAGCGTCCGGCTTGGCCCGTCCGGCCGCCGTTGTGGCTACTCGGCCTCAGCCACGAAAACGCCCTTGCCCTGCTTGCCATACACCAAGCTTGATCTGCCCGGCGATGCCGTCAGCGATGCGGCGGTACTCAGCCTGCTCGTATGGCACGAAGGGAAGTCTAGGTCGGCAAGGTCCTCACTCACCACAAGATCAGCAATGGAGCAGTCCCGCCGGAACCTGCTGACCCCGCCGACGTCCGGTGGCAGGACTGCCCGCTGACCCGGTTCGGTCGGCGCGGCTTCGACCCTGAGGCGGTCCGCAGGTTCCTGCGCCGGTTGGAGGCCGACCTGGACGCCCTCTACCGGGAGATCGTCGCCGCCCAGGACGAAGCCCGCCGCCACCGGGAGGCCGCAGCGGAACTCCGCGCGGAGCGCTGGCGGCCCGACCCCTCGGCGCGGCGGCCCCGGGGCGAATACCGACGCCCGCCCTGTGGCCGCCCTACTCGCCCCGCCGGCAGGGCTGTCACCGTCGGCCCGGAGAGGGGCCGGGCGATGACTGACTACCCGGCGCTGCACGGCCCGTCGCGGCCGGACTGGAACTGCCTGGTCTGCGGCGGCCCGTGGCCGTGCCTGGCCCGTAAGCGCCAGCTCAAGGAGCTGTGCCAGTGCAACATCCGGACCCTTGTCCGCTATCTGACCTCGTACCTTCCGGACGCCCAGGCGGAGATGGAGAGCACCCGGGCCGTACCCGGCGGGCGGGGGCGTCGTGACCAGCCGTGAGGCGCCGATCGGACGCCGGGTCGCGCGGCTGCGGGTCCGGCGGCGGATGATGCAGCAGATGCTCGCCGACCGGCTCGGCAAGTCGAAGAGCTGGGTCGACAAGGTCGAGCGGGGGGTCCGCGCCCTCGACCGGTACACCGTGATCCAGGAACTCGCCGCCGCGCTGCGCGTCGACCCGGTGACGCTGCTCGGCCGCGACGCCCTCCCGTCGCCGGCGGCCCGCGCCGCCGCGCAGGGCGTCGACGGGGTACGCGCCGCCCTCGACCGCTACGACGCCGCGCTGGCCGGGCCGCAGGCGCAGCGGGCGGCACCGCCGGTCGGCGAGCTGGACCAGCGGGTACGGCACGCCTGGCTGACCTACCAGCACGCCGACTATCCCCAACTGCTGCGGATCCTGCCGGAGCTGCTCGGCGACACCCGACACGCCCACGCCGCCCACGGCGACGGAGCTGCGGAGCTGCTGGTGCAGGCGTACCGGATCACGTCGTCGGTGTTGGTGAAGCTCGGCGTGGGCGACCTCGGCTGGCTGGCCGCCGACCGAGCCATGTCCGTGGCCGCCGGCGATCCGCTGCTGGTGGCGACGGCAGCTCCAGGCCGCCCTGGCCGCCGCCGGAGCCGGCGACGAACGCGGCGCGGAGGAACTGGTCGACCAGGCGGCCCGGATCGCCGACAAGACAGGCGAGACCGGCGAGGATCACGACCGGCACTGGACCGGTTTCGGCCCCACGGCGGTGCGGATGGCCCGGGTCGCCGCCGCCGTCGAACTGGGCAACGGCGGCGAGGCGGTGATCCTGCACGAACGGGTCGTCGGCGCGGACCACTGGCGACGGTTGCCCGCCGAGCACCGGGCGGCGTACCTGCTCGATGCCAGCCGAGGACACCTCCGGGCCGGCGACCCGCTCGCCGCCGGACGCGCCCTGGTCGACGCGGACCGGACCGCACCGGCCGAGGTCCGGTTACGGCCGGTGGCCCGTACGCTGCTCACCGACCTGACGCGCCACGAACCGGTGCCGGCGGACGTGGCCCGGATCGCCACGGCCCTTGGGATCGGGTGACGGGCCGGACGGGCCCCCGTCAGTGCCCAACACCGCGCCCCGAGGCCCTGCCGTCGAGCCCGCACCAGCCGAGGTGCTGGCGCGGCTCCCGACGCCTGACACACCCCTACCGGCTACTGGAGCGATGGGCACGAGACCACGGACAGGCAAGGAGAGTGCCGGCCGGTGGATGGGGGCAGGGTCGGCAAGGCCGGCGGCGGAGGCCGGTGCGACGGGACGGGTTTCCATGGGCGTCTTCCGCCGGGGCGGCCTGCCTTCCTGCGGCTCCTACGGAGCTGCCCCGTTTGTGCTACCGGAGTGCGGGAGTGTCAGGTGCGGGAGCGTGGGGTGCCGAGGTGGGCGCGTAGACGGGGCAGCTCCGTAGGAGCCGAAGGGCATGTCGCCTGGGTGGAGCCGACAGCACCATTGAGGTCGCCGCAATCGGACTCCGGGCGTGAGTCAGGGCTTCGGTAGGCCGCGACTTTGCCGAGGCCCTGGGGGTGCAGGCCATCCTCGTCCTGCACCACGTCGAAGCCAACCGCCACGAACAATGAGAATGGTTCACTGTGCCGCAGTGAAAAATGTCGGCGGGCGCGTTCTGCCGACGAAACCGGCGAAGCGGGCCGGAGTGGGTCTCGCACCAGCCCGGCCGCCGGTCGACGGGCACCGGCGGGCACCCGTCCTGCGGACACCTTGTCCCAGCCTGCGGCCCTGCTCCTAGGGGCAGTGGTAGGGGCCCGCTAGGGGTTGGCAGCGCCGTCCGGGGCCAAATACCTTCCTCCGGTACGTAGTGCCTGGTCTGCGCTGTAGTGCTGTTTGTCTGGCAATTTCTGGTCGGTTAGTGGGCTCTGGTTTTTGCGGCTTGAGGCGTCCGTGGACGGTAGTGGGCCGCCTGGTTTTTCCGGCCCGAAGAGGTGGCGGCAATGGCGACTGAGGACACTCTCCGGGAATACCTGAAATGGGTGACCGCGGATCTTCACCAGACGAAGCGGAAACTCGGGGAGCTGGAGGCGGCCAGCCGGGAGCCCATCGCCATCGTCGGCATCGGGTGCCGGTTCCCGGGCGGCGTGCGCTCCCCCGAGGAGCTGTGGCGGCTCGTCGCCGACGGCCGCGACGCCATCTCCGACTTCCCCGCCGACCGGGGCTGGGACGTCGACCGGCTCGTCCACCCCGACCCCGACCACCCCGGCACCTCGTACGTGGGGCAGGGCGGGTTCCTCGACTCGGCCACCGAGTTCGACGCCGGCTTCTTCGGCATCTCCCCGCGCGAGGCGCTGGGCATGGACCCGCAGCAGCGGCTGCTGCTGGAGACCTCCTGGGAGGCGTTCGAGCACGCCGGAGTCGACCCGGCGACGCTGCGCGGTCACCAGGTCGGCGTCTTCGCCAGCACCACCGGCCAGGACTACGCGGCGCTGCTCCAGTCGCCCCCGCCCGGCGTCGAGGGGTACGTCCTCACCGGCACCGCCGCCAGCGTCGTCTCCGGCCGGATCTCGTACGTGCTCGGCGTGGAGGGCCCCGCCGTCTCCGTCGACACCGCCTGCTCGTCGTCGCTGGTGGCGCTGCACCTGGCCTGCCACGCCCTGCGGCAGGGCGAGTGCACCCTCGCGCTGGCCGGCGGCGCGACCGTCATGTCCACCCCGGCCGCGTTCGTCGGCTTCTCCCGGCAGCGTGGCCTCGCCTTCGACGGCCGGGTCAAGGCGTTCGCGGGGGCCGCCGACGGCACCGCCTGGGGCGAGGGCGTCGGCGTGCTGCTCGTCGAGCGGCTCAGCGACGCCCGCCGCAACGGCCACCCCGTCCTCGCGATCGTGCGGGGCAGCGCCGTCAACCAGGACGGCGCGTCCAACGGGCTGACCGCCCCCAACGGCCCCGCCCAGCAGCGGGTGGTGCTCCAGGCGCTGGCCGGCGCGCGGCTCACCCCCGCCGACGTGGACGCCGTCGAGGCCCACGGCACCGGCACCAGCCTCGGCGACCCGATCGAGGCCACCGCCCTGCTCGCCACCTATGGGCAGGGCCGTCCGGCGGACCGGCCGCTGCGGCTCGGCTCGGTCAAGTCGAACATCGGCCACACCCAGGCCGCCGCCGGCGTCGCCGGGGTCATCAAGATGGTGATGGCCCTGCGCCACGGCAGCCTGCCGGCCACCCTGCACGTCGACGAGCCCACCCCGCACGTCGACTGGACGGCCGGCGCGGTCGAACTGCTCACCGAGGCGCAGCCCTGGCCGGCGGGGGAGCAGCCCCGCCGCGCGGGCGTCTCCTCGTTCGGGATGAGCGGCACCAACGCCCACGTGATCATCGAGGAGGCCCCGGCGGAGACGCCGGCCCCCACGCCCGCGCCCGCCGAGGCCCCCGCACAGGCGGCCGGCCCCGCCCCGGTGACGGCCGCCGGCCGCGTACCGGTGCTGCTGTCCGCCCGGGACGCCGCCGGACTGGCCGCCCAGGCCCGCCGCTGGGCCGACTGGCTCGACGCCGACCCCGACGCCTCCGGGGCCCGGCTGACCGACCTCGGCTGGTCGTCGGTCACCACCCGGGGTGCCCTGGAACACCGGGCCGTCGTTCTCGCCGCCGACCGCGCCGGCCTGCTGCGCGACCTGCGTACGCTCGCCGCCGGCGACACCGCCCCCGGCCTCGTTACCGGCGGGCCGCGCGGCGGGCAGCTCGCGTTCCTGTTCTCCGGGCAGGGGGCCCAGCGTGCCGGGATGGGCCGGGAGCTGGCCGAGGCGTTCCCGGTGTTCGCCGCCGCTCTCGACGAGGTGTGCGCGCACCTCGATCCCCTGCTGCCGAAGCCGCTGAAGACCGTCCTGTTCGCCGAGGCCGGCACCGCCGACGCCGCGCTGCTCGACCAGACCGTGTTCACCCAGGCCGGCCTGTTCGCCGTCGAGGTGGCCCTGCACCGGCTGCTGACGTCCTGGGGCGTCACCCCCGACGTGCTGATCGGCCACTCCATCGGCGAGATCGTCGCCGCGCACGTCGCCGGGGTGTTCACCCTCGACGACGCCGCGAAGCTGGTCGCGGCACGGGGACGGCTGATGCAGGCCCTGCCGGCCGGCGGGGCGATGCTCGCCGTCGCCGCGTCCGAGGCGGACGTGGTCGAGTCGTTGGACGGGCTGACCGACTCCATCGGGATCGCCGCCGTCAACGGCCCCGCCGCCGTGGTCGTCTCCGGTGCCGAGGCGGCCATTGACGAGGTGGCCGGGCTGTGGGCCGCCCGGGAGGTGCAGACCAAGCGGCTGAAGGTCAGCCACGCGTTCCACAGCCCGCTCATGGAGCCGATGCTCGCCGGGTTCGCGGCCGTCGTCGCCGGCCTCGACCTGCGCGCGCCGACCCTGCCGATCGTGTCGAACCTGACCGGTGACCTCGCCGACCCGGAGGCGCTGCGCACCCCCGACTACTGGGTGCGGCACGTCCGCGAGGCCGTCCGGTTCGCCGCCGGCGTCGACCGGCTGCGCGCCCACGGCGTCGGCACGTACCTCGAGGTCGGCCCCAGCGGGGTGCTCACCGCCCTGACCCGGGACACCCTCGGGCCCGACGCCGACCCCACCGCCGCCGTGGCGCTGCTGCGCCGCGACCGCCCTGAGCCGGCGTCCCTGCTCACCGCGCTCGCCGAGCTGCACGTTGCCGGCGTGCCCGTCGGCTGGCGGGAACTGTTCGCCGGTGCCGACCCCCGCCGGGTCCGGCTGCCCGGGTACGCGTTCCACCGCGAGCGCTACTGGCCCGACCTGACGGCCCTGCCCGCCCCCGCCGGCGCGGAGTCCACCGCCGACGCCGCGTTCTGGGCGGCCGTCGAACGGGCCGACGTCGACGCGCTGCGCGACCAGCTCGGCACCGCCCCGGCCGGCGCCGCCGACCCCGTGGACACCCTGCTGCCCGCGCTGCCCGTCCTCGCCGCCTGGCGACGCGACCGGCACGACTCAGGCGTGGCGGACGGCTGGTCGTACCAGGTGGTGTGGAAGCCCGTGCCGGTCGCCGAGGGTGACCGGCCGGCGGGCCGCTGGCTGCTCGTGCTGCCCGCCGACGCCGAGCCCGCCTGGGCCGACGGCCTCGTCGACCTGCTGCGGGCCGGCGGCGACGAACCGGCGACCCTGCGCGTCGGGGCCGACGACCTCGACCGGGCCGCGCTCGCCGACCGGCTGCGCGCCGCCGTCGGCGACGCGCCCGTCGCCGGGGTGCTGCACCTCGTCGCCGGCCAGGACGCGCTGCTGCCCGCCCACCCCGGGACGAGCGTCGCCGCCGCCACCACCCTCGTCCTGCTCCAGGCCCTCACGGACCTCGACCTCACTGTCCCCGTCTGGTGCGTCACCAGCGGGGCCGTCAAGGCCGGCCCCGCCGACCGGGTCGACCATCCCCTCCAGACCCTGGTGTGGGGTCTCGGCCGGGCCGCCGCCGTCGAGCAGCCGCACCGCTGGGGCGGCCTCGTCGACGTGCCGGCCGCCCCCGACGAGAGCGTGCTGCGCCGGCTCGCCGCCGTCCTCGCAGGCGGCAGCGGCGAGGACCAGGTCGCCGTCCGCCCCGGCGGGGTCTGGGGCCGCCGGCTCGCCCCGGCCGCCGCCCCCGACCGGCCCGCCGCCGACTGGTGGGCCGACGGCACCGTCCTGGTCACCGGCGGTACGGGCGCGCTCGGCGGCCACGTCACCCGCTGGCTGCTCGACAAGGGGGCCCGCCGGGTCGTCCTCGTCGGCCGGCGCGGCGCCGCCACCCCCGGCCTCCTCGACGGGTACGCCGACGACGGGCGGGTCACCGCCGCCGCCTGCGACGTGACCGACCGGGACGCCGTCGCCGCGCTGCTGGACACGCTGCCTGACCTGACCGCCGTGGTGCATGCCGCCGGAACCGACCAGCTCACCCCGCTCACCGGCACCACCCTCGACGAGTTCTCCCACGTCGTCGCCGGCAAGGTGCTCGGCGCGCTGCACCTGCACGACTGCCTCGCCGACCGGCCCCTGACCGCGTTCCTGCTGTTCTCCTCCATCTCCGGCGTGTGGGGCAGCGCGGGCCAGTGCGCGTACGGGGCCGGCAACTCGCTGCTCGACGCGCTCGCCGTGCACCGCCGCGACCGGGGCCTCGCCGCCACCGCCGTGTCCTGGACCGCGTGGGGCGGGGCCGACGGCATGGCCGCCAAGAACACCGCCACCGAGGCGCTGCACCGGATGGGCCTGCCCACCATCGCCCCGCAGCACGCCCTCGTCGCCCTCGACCGGGCGGTGCGCCGCCCCACCCCCTGCGTCACCGTCGCCGACGTCGACTGGGGCCGCTTCCACCCGGCGTTCACCCTCACCCGGCCCAGCCCGCTGCTGTCCGAGCTGCCCCAGGTGCGGGCCCTCGCCGAAGCCGACGCCGAAGCCGCCGCCGCGCCGGCCGGCGTCGCCGACGCCCTGCGTCACCTCGCCGACCTGCCCGAGGCCGAGCAGGAACGCGAACTGCTCGGCCTCGTCAACGCGCAGACCGCCCGCGTCCTCGGCCACGCCACCGCCGACGACCTGCGCGGCCGGCCGTTCGCCGACCTCGGCTTCGACTCGCTCACCGCCGTGGACCTGCGTACCCGGCTCAACGAGGTCACCGGGCTGCGCCTGCCGGCCACCCTCGTCTTCGACTATCCGACCCCCGCCGACCTGGCCCGGCACCTGCGCGAGATCGCATTCGGGTCCGTCGCCGCCGCGCCCGCCGAGGCCGTCGTGACCGCCGCCACCGACGAACTCATCGCCATCGTCGGCATGGCCTGCCGCTACCCCGGCGACGCCCGGGGCCCCGAGGAGCTGTGGCGACTCGTCGCCGTTGGCGTCGACGCCATCGGCGACTTCCCCACCGACCGGGGCTGGGCCACCACCACCCCGGACAGCGGGTACGCCCCGGCCGGCGGCTTCCTCTACGACGTCACCGGCTTCGACCCCGCGTTCTTCGGCATCTCGCCCCGCGAGGCCCTCGCCATGGACCCGCAGCAGCGGCTCACCCTGGAGGCGTCCTGGGAGGTCCTGGAGCGGGCCGGACTCCACCCCGGCGCACTGAAGGGCAGCCGCACCGGCGTGTTCGTCGGCGCGTCCACCTCCGGCTACGGGACCGGGCTCACCGAGGTGCCCGAGGGCACCGAGGGATACCTGATGACCGGAGCCGCCCACAGCATCATCTCCGGCCGGGTCGCGTACACCCTCGGGCTGGAGGGGCCGGCCGTCACCGTCGACACCGCCTGCTCGTCGTCGCTGGTCGCGCTGCACCTGGCCGGCGAGGCGCTGCGCCGGGGCGAGTGCGATCTCGCGCTGGCCGGCGGCGTCACCGTGATGGCCACCCCCGGCACGTTCGCCGAGTTCTCCCGCCAGCAGGGCCTCGCCGCCGACGGCCGGTGCAAGTCGTTCGCCGCCGCAGCCGACGGGACGGGCTGGGCCGAGGGCGTCGGCATGCTCCTCGTCGAGCTGCTGTCCGACGCCCGCCGCAACGGGCACCGGGTTCTGGCGGTGGTGCGCGGCAGCGCGGTGAACCAGGACGGCGCGTCGAACGGGTTGACGGCGCCGAATGGTCCGTCGCAGCAGCGGGTGATTCGGCAGGCCCTGGCCACCTCGCGGTTGTCCACTGTGGACGTGGATGTGGTGGAGGCGCACGGGACCGGCACGACTCTGGGCGATCCGATCGAGGCGCAGGCACTGCTGGCCACCTATGGGCAGGGCCGCGAAACCCCCCTGCTGCTCGGGTCGATCAAGTCGAACATCGGGCATGCGCAGGCGGCGGCGGGGGTGGCGGGGGTGATCAAGGTGGTGCAGGCGATGCGGTACGGGGTGGTGCCGGCGACGCTGCACGTGGATGAGCCGTCGCCGCACATCGACTGGTCGGCGGGTGCGGTGGAGCTGGTGATCGAGTCCCGTCCGTGGCCGGTGGTGGACCGGCCCCGTCGGGCGGCGGTGTCGTCGTTCGGGATGTCCGGCACCAACGCGCATGTGATCCTCGAACAACCGGCGGAGCCCGCCGACGCCCCGGCCGAAGCCCGCTCGCCGGGACTCGTCGCCTCGGCGGCCCTCGTCTGGCCGGTGTCCGCCCGGTCCACGGCGGCGCTCCGTGACCAGGCCGCCCGCCTGGCCCGCCACGTCCGGGAGCGCGACGGCCTCGACCCTGCCGCGCTGGCCTGGTCCCTCGCCACGACGCGGTCGGTGTTCGATCAGCGGGCGTCGGTGGTCGGGTCGGGCGTGGCGGAGCTGCTGTCGGGGTTGGACGCCCTGGCGAGTGGCCTGCCGGCGGGCAACGTGGTGTCGGGTGTGGCGTCGGGTCAGGGTTCCGGGCCGGTGTTCGTGTTCCCGGGGCAGGGCGCGCAGTCGGTGGGGATGGCCGCCGGTCTGGTCGGTCGTGCGCCGGTGTTCGACGCGAAGCTTGCCGAGGGTCAGCGGGCCCTGGCTCCCTACCTGGACGTCGACCTTGTGTCCGTGTTGACCGGCGATGACGAGTCGTGGTTGGCGCGGGTGGAGGTGGTGCAGCCGGTCCTGTGGGCCGTAGGCATCGCCCTGGCTGCGGTGTGGGAGCACGTGGGTGTGTCCCCGCAGGCGGTGATCGGGCATTCGCAGGGTGAGATCGGTGCGGCGTGTGTGGCGGGGATTCTGTCGCTGGAGGATGCGGCGCGGACGGTGGCGTTGCGGTCGCGGGCTCTGGCGGTGTTGCGGGGTAGTGGGGCGATGGCGTCGGTGGACCTGTCCGTCGAGGCGGTCACTGAACGACTTGCCGCGTTCCCGGGTGTTGGCGTCGCGGCCGTGAACGGGCCGGGCACCGTGGTCCTGTCCGGGCCGCCGCAGCCGGTAGCGGACCTGGTCGACGCGTGTCAGTCCGACGGGGTGCGGGCGCGGTTGATTCCGGTGGACTACGCGTCGCATTCCCCGTCGGTGCAGGACGTGGCGGAACAACTCCGTTCGGACCTGGCCGACGTCGCCCCGCAGCCGGGCCGGGTTCGGCTCGTGTCGACGCTGACCGGCGACTGGGTCGACCCGGAGAGCATGACTGCCGACTACTGGTACGACAACCTGCGGCAGACCGTCCAGTTCGACGCCGCCGTCCGCGTCGCCGTGACGGCCGGTCATTCGACGTTCGTGGAGGTCAGCCCGCATCCGGTGTTGACGATGCCGGTGACGGCGATCCTCGACGACGCCGGGGTCGCCGGGCATACGCTGGGGAGTCTGCGCCGGGGTGACGACGACCCGACCCGGCTGTTGACGAACCTGGCCACCGCCCACGCGATCGGCCTGCCCGTCGACCTGACCAGGGTCCTCGCCGGGACCGGCACCGTCGACCTGCCCACCTACCCGTTCGCCCGGGACCGCTACTGGTTGCAGGGCACCGGCGCGAGCCTGGCCGGGTTGCCGTCGGTCGGCCTCGACGCCGCCGAGCACCCGCTACTTGGCGTCGTGGCCGACCTGCCCGGCGACGAGGGGCTGCTGCTCACCGGCCGGATCTCCCTGGCCACCCACCCGTGGCTCGCCGACCACGCCGTGCTGGGCACCGTCCTGCTGCCCGGCACCGCGCTGGTCGAGCTGGCCTCGTTCAGCGGCCGGCACGTCGACGCCGCCCACGTGACCGAACTCGTTCTGGAAGCCCCGCTCGCCGTGCCGGAGGAGGGGAGCGTGGACCTGCGGGTCCGCGTCGGCGCGGCCGGCGAGGACGGCCAGCGGCCCGTCTCCGTCCACTCGTCCGTCGGCGAGGTCCACCCGTCCGTCGGCGACGGCGGCGACCAGCCGGGGACCACAGCCGTCCGGCAGTGGCAGCGGCACGCCCACGGCCTGCTCGCCCCCACCCGGCCCGTCGTCGCCGCGCCGGCCGGCGCGTGGCCCCCGCCCGGGGCGGAACCGATCGCCCTCGACGCCCTGTATCCGCACCTCGCCGAGCAGGGCTACCAGTACGGCCCCGTGTTCCGGGCTCTGCGGGCCGCCTGGCGGCACGGCGGCGACCTCCTCGCCGAGGTGTCCCTCGACGCCGCCGCGCCCGCCGACTCCGCCCCGTTCTCCGTGCACCCGGCCCTGCTCGACGCCGCCCTGCACGCCATCGGCGCGAGCGCCCTCGGCCGCGCCGGGACCGACGGCGAGACCGCCGACAGCACCGACAGCGCCGCCGGCACCGACGCCGACAGCACCGACAGCACCGAGAGGAACGCCGGCAGCGACGCCGGGAGCCGTGGCGCGCAGCCGGGGCTGCCGTTCTCCTGGACCGGGGTGGCGATCGCGCCCACCCGGGCCAGGGAACTGCGCGTGCGGCTCACCGCCGCCGACGGGTCGGTGGCCGCCACCGTCACCGACACCGGCGGCGTGCCCGTCGCCTCCCTCGACGCCCTCGTGCTGCGGCCGATCAGCGCCGACCAGCTCAGCGCCGCCCGCCGCACCACCAACCGGTCCCTGCACCGCCTCGACTGGGTCACCCCGGAACCGGCCGCCGACCAGCCCGCCGTGCTGGCCGTGCTCAGCCCGGCCGTCGCCGAAGCCTCCGAAGGGAGCGACGGGTGGCCGGGCGTCGTCGAGGCGTACCCGAGCCTGGACGACCTGGTCGCGGCCGTGACCGGCGGCGCGGCCCGGCCCGGCGCGGTGCTCGCCGCCGTGACCGGGCAGCGCGCCGACGAGCCGAGCCCGGCGCGGGCCGCGCACCTGGCCGCCCACGAGACCCTCGCCTTGGCGCAGGACTGGCTGGCCCGGCCGGAGCTGGAGTCGGCCCGGCTCGTCGTCGTCACCCGGGGCGCGGTCGCCGTCGATGCCGACGACCGGCTCACCGACCTGCCCGCGGCCACCGTGTGGGGCCTCGTGCGCTCCGCCCAGTCGGAGCACCCGGGCCGCATCGTCCTGCTCGACCTCGACGACGACCCCCGGTCGGCGGCGGCTCTGCCGGCGGCCCTGGCCACCGGCGAGCCGCAGCTCGCCGTCCGCGCCGGGCAGCTCCGCGCGCCCCGGCTGGCCCGGCTCGGCCCGCCGGCGCCGGACGCGGCGGCCCCCGACCTGTCCGCCGGCACCGTCCTGGTCACCGGCGCGACCGGCGCGCTCGGCCGGCTCGTCGCCCGGCACCTGGCCACCCGGCACGGGGTACGCCGGTTGCTGCTGGTCAGCCGCAGCGGCCCCGGCGCTCCCGGCGCGGCCGACCTCGTCGCCGAGCTGACCGGCCTCGGCGTCGCCGTGCAGGTGGTCGCCGCCGACGTCACCGACCGCGACGCGCTCGCCGTGCTGCTCGACGAGGTCCCCGCCGACCGGCCCCTCGTCGGCGTCGTGCACGCCGCCGGGGTCCTCGACGACGGGGTGCTGCCGGCGCTCACCCCGGCCCGCCTCGACGCCGTCCTCGGGCCGAAGGTCGACGCCGCCTGGCACCTGCACGAGCTGACCGAGAAGCTGGACCTCGCCGCGTTCGTGCTGTTCTCGTCCGCGTCCGGGCTGTTCGGCGGCCCCGGCCAGGCCAACCACGCCGCCGCGAACGCCTTCCTCGACGCGCTCGCCCAGCACCGGCGCTCGCGCGGGCTCACCGGCACGTCGATGGCGTGGGGGCCGTGGGCCAACCCGGACCTGCCCGGCGCTGGGCCCGGCCACGTCGACGAGCGGCGGATGAGCCGGGGCGGCTTCCGCCCGCTCGACGCCGACGAGGGCATGGCGCTGTTCACCGAAGGGCTGCGTCACGGCGACCCGGTGGTCGTGCCCGTCGCCCTGGACCTCGGGGTGCTCGGCCGGCTCGGGCCGGCGCTGCCCCGGCTGCTGCGCGGCCTGGTCCGCCCGGCCGGCGCGGCGGCACCGGCGGCGGTCCCGGCCGCCGACGCGGCGGCGGCGCTGCGCGACACCCTCGCCGGCACCCCGGAGGCCGAACGCGACCGGGTGTTGTCCGACCTGGTCCGCACCCACGCGGCGGCGGTCCTCGGGTACGCGTCGCTGCGCGACGTCGACGCCGACAAGGGCTTCGTGGAACTGGGCTTCGACTCGCTGACGGCGGTGGAGTTCCGCAACCGGCTCACCGCCGCCACGGGGCTGCGGCTGCCGTCCACCCTCGTCTACGACCGGCCCACCACCACCTCCCTCGTCGGCCACCTGCGCGGCGCGCTGCTCGCCGAGCGCAGCACCTCCGCGCTGTCGGTGCTCGGTGAGCTGAGCAAGTTGGAAACCGTCATGCGGGCCGTCGCCGCCGTCGACACCGACCGCGCCGCCGTCGCCGCCCGACTGCGGGAGCTGCTGTCGGCGTGGACGCACGCCGAGGCCGACGCCGCCGACGACACCACCGCCGGCGACGACGGCCTCGCCTCCGCCACTGCGGAGGAGATATTCCACCTGCTCGACGACGAGCTCGGAACGGCCTGACCCGGATGCCCCGGACGTCTGATCCCGATACGGAGTGGCCCGATGCCCACTGAGGCGGAGTTCCTCGACTACCTCCGGCGCGCCACGGCCGACCTGCGCGAGGCGCGGCGGCGGGTGCGCGAGGTGGAGGCGAAGGACCGCGAGCCGATGGCCGTCGTGGGCATGGCCTGCCGGTTCCCCGGCGGCGTACGCGGCCCGGACGACCTGTGGGACCTCGTCGACGCCGGCCGGGAGGGGCTGGGCGACTTCCCCACCGACCGGGGCTGGGACCTGGAACGGCTGTTCCACGTCGACCCGGACAACCCGGGCACCTCGTACACCGACCAGGGTGGTTTCCTCTACGACGCCACCGAGTTCGACCCCGGCTTCTTCGGCATCAGCCCCCGCGAGGCCCTGGCCATGGACCCGCAGCAGCGGCTGCTGCTGGAGAGCGCGTGGGAGGCGTTCGAGTCCGCCGACCTGGACCCGCAGCGGCTGCGCGGCAGCCGCACCGGCGTCTTCGCCGGCGTGATGTACCACGACTACGCGTCCCGGGTGCTGGACCTGCCCGAGGGCGTCGAGGGGTATCTCGGCACCGGCAACTCCGGCAGCCTCGTCTCCGGCCGGGTCGCCTACACGTACGGGCTGGAGGGGCCCGCCGTCACCGTCGACACCGCCTGCTCGTCGTCGCTGGTCGCCGTGCACCTCGCCGTGCAGGCGCTGCGCCAGCGCGACTGCGACCTGGCCCTGGCCGGCGGCGTCACCGTGCTGTCCACCCCCGGCGTGTTCGCCGAGTTCTCCCGGCAGCGCGGCCTCGCCCCCGACGGGCGGTGCAAGTCGTTCGCCGCCGCCGCCGACGGCACCGGCTGGGCCGAGGGTGTCGGCGTGCTGCTGCTCCAGCGGCTCTCCGACGCCCAGCGCGACGGCCGCCGCGTCTACGCGGTGATCCGGGGCAGCGCCGTCAACCAGGACGGGGCCAGCAGCGGCCTCACCACGCCCAACGGCCCCTCCCAGGAGCGGGTCATCCGGCAGGCCCTCGCCAACGCCCGGATCGCCCCCGCCGACGTGGACGCCGTCGAGGCGCACGGCACCGGCACCACCCTCGGCGACCCCATCGAGGCGCAGGCGCTGCTCGCCACGTACGGGCAGGACCGGGCCGGGGCGCAGCCGCTGTGGCTCGGCTCGGTCAAGTCCAACCTCGGCCACACCCAGGCCGCCGCCGGCGTCGCCGGGCTGATCAAGATGGTGCAGGCGCTACGGCACGGCCGGCTTCCCGTCACCCTGCACGTCGACGCGCCGTCGGCGCACATCGACTGGGCCGCCGGGGCGGTGTCGCTGCTCACCGAACCCCGCCCCTGGCCCGAGGTGGGCCGGCCGCGCCGGGCCGCCGTGTCGTCGTTCGGCATCTCCGGCACCAACGCGCACGTCATCCTCGAACAGGCCCCCGCCGCCGAGGAACCCGACCCGGCCGCGCCGGCCGTCGTCCCGCCGCTGGTGCCCGTCCTGCTGTCGGCCCGCAGCCCCGAGTCCCTCGCCGCGCTGGCCCGCCGCTGGGCCGACCACCTCGACGCCGACCCCGCCGCCCGCCCCGTCGACGTCGCCGCGTCCTCGCTTGCCCGCGCCGGGCTGGACCGGCGGGCCGTCGTCGTCGCCGCCGACCGCGCCGAGCTGCTCGCCGGGCTACGCGCCCTCGCCGCCGACGAGCCGGCCGCGCCGGTCGTCACCGGCGTCGCCGCGCCCCGGGGCCGGGTCGCGTTCCTCTTCTCCGGGCAGGGCGCCCAGCGCCCCGGCATGGGCCGCGAGCTGGCCGGGGCGTACCCGGTGTTCGCCGCCGCTCTCGACGAGGTGTGCGCGGCGCTCGACCCGCACCTGCCCCGGCCGCTGCGCGAGGTGCTCTTCGCCGACGCCGGCACGCCCGAGGCCGACCTGCTGCACCAGACCGTGTTCACCCAGGCCGGCCTGTTCGCCGTCGAGGTGGCCCTGTTCCGGCTCGCCGGGTCGTTCGGGCTCGCCCCCGACTTCCTCGTCGGCCACTCCATCGGCGAGCTGGCCGCCGCGCACGTCGCCGGGGTCCTCACCCTCGCCGACGCCGCGAAGCTCGTCGCCGCCCGGGGTCGGCTCATGCAGGCCCTGCCGGCCGGCGGGGCGATGCTCGCCGTCGCCGCCGACGAGGCGTCCGTGGTCGAGTCCCTCGTCGGGGTGGCCGGCCGGATCGGCGTCGCCGCCGTGAACGGCCCCGCCGCCGTGGTCGTCTCCGGCGACGCCGCCGCCGTCGAGGAGGTGGCCGCCCACTGGGTCGACCGGGGCACCCCCATCCACCGGCTGCGGGTCAGCCACGCGTTCCACAGCGAGCTGATGGACCCGATGCTCGCCGAGTTCGCCGCCGTCGCCGCCGGGCTGACGTTCCGGCCGCCCACCGTGCCGATCGTGTCGAACCTGACCGGCCGGGTCGCCGAACCGGGGCTGCTGTGCGGCCCCGACTACTGGGTGCGGCACGTGCGCGAGGCGGTCCGCTTCGCCGACGCCGTCGACCGGCTCGCCGAGGCCGGCGTCGGCACGTACGTCGAGCTGGGCCCCAACGGGGTCCTCACCGCCATGGCGCAGAGCTGCCTCACCGACCCCGCCACCGTGCTCGTGCCGCTGGTCCGCAAGGACCGCCCCGAGCCCCGCGCCCTGCTGGAGGCCCTGGCCCGGCTGCACGCCGACGGCCTGCCCGTCGACTGGGACGCCCTGTTCGCCGACGCCGGGGCGCGCCGGGTCGACCTGCCCACGTACGCGTTCGCGCACGAGCGGTACTGGCTGGAGCCGGCCGGCCGGATCGCCGACGTCTCCGGCGCCGGCCTCGGCGCGGCCGGGCACCCGCTGCTCGGCGCGGCGGTCTCCGTGGCCGGCGAGGACATGGTGCTGCTCACCGGCCGGCTGTCCCTGGCCACCCACGGCTGGCTCGCCGACCACGCCGTCTCCGGCGTCGTCGTGGTGCCCGGGGCGGCCCTGGTCGAGCTGGTCGTGCGGGCCGGCGACGAGGTCGGCGCGTCCCGGGTGCGGGAGCTGACCGTCGCCACCCCGCTGACCCTGCCCGAGGCCGGCGGCGTCCGCGTGCAGGTGCGCGTCGGGGCCGCCGACGACACCGGCGCCCGCGCGGTGACCGTGCACGCCCAGTCCGAGGAGGACCCGGAGGCCGGCTGGGTCCGGCACGCCGAGGGCGTCCTGGAACCGGCCGCCGCCGCCGAGCCCGCCCTCGGCGGGTGGCCGCCCGTCGCGGCCACCGAGGTCGACCTCGCGCCATGGTACGACGCGCTCGCCGGGCGCGGGCTGGCGTACGGGCCCGCGTTCCGGGGGCTGCGCCGGCTGTGGACCGGCGACGGCGAGGTGTACGCCGAGGTCGCCCTGCCCGAGGCGGTGGCCGGCCAGGCCGCCGCGTTCGGGGTGCACCCGGCGCTGCTGGACGCCGCCCTGCATCCCGTGGGGGCGCTGCTCGCCGACGCCGGCGGCGGCCCCCGGGTGCCGTTCGCGTTCTCCGGCGTGCAGGTGCACGCGTCCGGGGCGACGGCGCTGCGGGTACGGCTGACCCGCGACGGTTCGGCGGTGCGGCTCGTCGCCACCGACGGGGCGGGCGCGCCGGTGGTGTCGGTGGACTCCCTCGCGCTGCGGGAGATGACCGGCCTGACCGCCCCCGGCGTCGCCACCCGCTCGCTGTTCGAGGTCGTCTGGCAGTCCGCCGAGGACGTGCCGCCCGCCGAGGAGCCCACCGGCTGGGCGTTGCTCGCCGCCGCCCGGCCGGGCGCGCTTTCCGCCGACCGGACCGGCCCGGTGCCCGACGCCGACGCGGCCGTCCCGGCGTTCGCCGTCGACCTGCCCGTCTTCGGGGACGTGGCGGCGGTGCTGGCCGCCGCCGACGAGGCGGGGGAGGGGCTGCCGCGCGCCCTCGTGCTCCCGGTGTCTCCCACCCCTGTCGCCGATCTTCCCGACGCCGAGCGCGCCGGCGTTCCGGCTGCCCCGCCCGCCGGCCTGCCCGACGTCGTCCGGGCGGTCACGGCCGACGTCCTCGGCGTGGTCCAGGCGTGGCTGGCCGCCGACGCGCTGGCCGACACCCGGCTGGTCGTGCTGACCCGGGGCGCGGTGGCCACCCGCGGCGACGACCCGGTGACCGACCTGGCCGGGGCCGCCGTGTGGGGCCTGCTGCGCTCGGCGCAGTCCGAGCACCCCGACCGGATCGTCCTCGCCGACCTGGACGCCGACGCCGACGCCGACGCCGCCGCCCTGGCCGTGCTCGCCGGGGTGGCCGCCGACCCCGTCGGCACCGGCGGGCAGGTGGCGCTGCGCGGTGACGCCGTGCTCACGCCGCGCCTCGTGCGCACCGCCGCCCCGGCCGACCCCCCGGCCGCCGCCCTCGGCGACGGCACCGTCCTGGTCACCGGCGGCACCGGCGCGCTCGGCGCGCTCGTCGCCGAGCACCTGGTCACCACGTACGGGGCCCGGTCCCTGCTGCTGGTGTCCCGGCAGGGCCCGGCGGCCCCCGGCGCGGACGCGCTGGCGCGGCGGCTCGCCGACCTGGGTGCCCGGATCGAGGTGGTCGCCGCCGACGTCACCGACCGCGACCGGGTGGCCGCGCTGGTCGCCGGGGTCAGCGGCCGGCTGGCCGGCGTGGTGCACACGGCGGGCGTCCTCGACGACGGCGTGGTCACCGCGATCAGCGCCGAGCGGCTGGCCGGGGTGCTCGCCCCGAAGGCCGCCGCCGCGTGGCACCTGCACGAGGCGACGGCCGGGCGGGACCTCGACCTGTTCGTCGTGTACTCCTCCGTCGCCGGGGTGCTCGGCTCGCCCGGCCAGGCCGCGTACGCGGCGGCGAACACGTTCCTGGACGCCCTCGCGGCGTACCGTCGCCAGGCCGGCCTGCCCGCCGCGAGCCTCGCCTGGGGCATGTGGGACACCGCCGGGATGGCCGCGACGGTCGGCGACGCCGACCGGGCCCGATCGACCCGCGCCGGCATCTCGGCGATGAGCGCCGCCACCGGCCTCGAACTGTTCGACGCCGCCCTCGCCGCGGGCCGGCCGGCCCTGGTGCCGGCCGTGCTCGACGTGCCGGCCATGCGGGCCCGGGTCGTCGCCGGCCGGGTGCCGTCGCTGCTGCGGGTGCTGCTCGGCGCGGTGACCGCCCGCCGGCAGGCCGGCCACGGCAACTGGGCCGACCGGATCGCCGGCCTGGACCCGCAGGACGCCCGCGACCAGGTCGACGCCCTCGTCCGGGGCCTCGTCGCCCAGGTGCTCGGGCACAGCGGCGCGGACGCGGTGCCGGCGGACCGGGCGTTCCGGGAGTTGGGGTTCGACTCGTTGACGGCGGTGGACCTGCGTAACCGGGTCAACGCGGCCACCGGGCTGCGGCTGGCGTCGACGCTGGTGTTCGACTACCCGACGCCGCGCATCCTCGCCGGCCAGGTGTACGCGGAACTCGCCGGCACCAGGGCCGCCACCGTCACCCCCGCCGAGGCGGTCACCGCCACCGGCCTCGACGACCCGATCGCGATCGTCGGCCTGGCCTGCCGCTTCCCCGGCGGCGCGGACAACCCGGACCAGCTGTGGGAACTGCTGGCCACCGGCGGCGACGGGATCAGCGAGTTCCCCGCCGACCGGGGCTGGGACCTGGACACCCTGTTCGACCCGGACCCGGCCAACAGCGGCACCTCGTACACCCGGCACGGCGGTTTCCTCTACGGGGCGGCCGAGTTCGACCCCGCCTTCTTCGGCATCTCGCCCCGCGAGGCGCTCGCCATGGATCCGCAGCAGCGGCTGCTGCTGGAGACGTCGTGGGAGACGTTCGAGTCCGCCGGCCTCGACCCGCACCGGCTGCGCGGCAGCCGCACCGGCGTCTTCGCCGGCGTCATGTACCACGACTACGCCTCCCGGCTGATGGACCTGCCGGCCGAGGTGGAGGGCTACATCGGCACCGGCACCTCCGGCAGCGTGCTGTCGGGGCGGGTCGCGTACACGTTCGGCCTGGAGGGGCCGGCGGTGACCGTGGACACGGCATGCTCGTCGTCGCTGGTCGCGTTGCACCTGGCGGCGCAGGCGCTGCGCAGCGGCGAGTGCGACCTGGCCCTGGCCGGCGGTGTGACGGTGATGGCCACCCCGGGCACGTTCGTCGAGTTCTCCCGGCAGCGCGGGCTGTCGGCCGACGGGCGGTGCAAGTCGTTCGCCGCCGCCGCCGACGGCACCGGCTGGGGCGAGGGCGCCGGCGTGCTGCTCGTGCAGCGGCTCTCCGACGCGCAGCGCGACGGCCGGCGGGTCTACGCGATCGTGCGCGGCACCGCCGTCAACCAGGACGGCGCGTCGAACGGGCTGACGGCGCCGAACGGTCCATCGCAGCAGCGGGTGATCCGGCAGGCCCTGGCCAACGCCCGGCTCACCGCCGCCGATGTGGACGCCGTGGAGGCGCACGG
>NZ_JBHUVA010000104.1:0-19800 GCF_042670805.1 Micromonospora sp. NPDC057141
GCCCGGGCCCGACCTGATGCCGCGCTCAGCTACAGCCGCTGGTCGATCCGCAGCCCTCGCAGACGTAGCAGCTGCCGGCCGGGCGCATCTTCGTGCCGCAGGTGAAGCAGAGCGGCGCGTCGGCGGCCTTGCCGATCACGGCCTCCAGCAGCTCGGTGCTGGAGCCGACCGACGGGGCCGGCTTGGCGGCGGCGACGTCGACCAGCTCCTGCGCCGGCTGGGCGACCGCGCCGGCCGTGGCCTGCGGGCCCGGCGTGGCCCTGATCTCCGGCGACTCGACCGGCGCGGAGGACGCCATCGCGGTGAGGTCCGCACCGCTGACCGTCGCGCTCTCCGCCTCCGCCTCGGCCCGCAGCTGGGCGGCCCGCTCCTTGGCGGTGAAGATACCCAGCTCGGCACGACGCTCGTACGGCAGGAAGTCCAGGGCCAGGCGACGGAAGATGTAGTCCATCACCGAGGCGGCCATCCGCACGTCCGGGTCGTCGGTCATGCCCGCCGGCTCGAAGCGCATGTTGGTGAACTTGCTGACGTACGTCTCCAGCGGCACGCCGTACTGCAGGCCGATGGAGATGGCCACCGAGAAGGCGTCCATCACGCCGGCCAGGGTCGAGCCCTGCTTCGACATCTTGAGGAAGACCTCGCCGAGGCCGTCGTCGGGGTACGACGAGGCGGTGAGGTAGCCCTCCGCGCCGCCGACGGAGAAGCTGACCGTCTCGGAGGGGCGCTTCTTCGGCAGCCGCTTGCGCACCGGGCGGTACTCGACGACCTTCTCCACGACCTTCTCGACGGTCTTCTCCACCTCGGCCGGGGCCTCGGTCGACACGGTCGCCTTGTTGGGCTTGGCCACCGACAGCGGCTGGCCGACCTTGCAGTTGTCCCGGTAGATCGCCAACGCCTTGAGGCCGAGCTTCCAGCCCTCGAAGTAGATCTTCTCGACGTCCTCGACGGTCGCCTGCTCCGGCATGTTGACCGTGTTGTGGTTCATGATGCCGTTCGCCACGAAGGCGTGGGTCTCCGGCACCGAAAGGTCGAACACCTCCCGCTCACCGGCATCCACGACGGAGTCGACGGGCGAGAAGTGCAGGTTGCCGTCCAGCACCTGGCGCAGCCACCCCGGCAGCACCACCCCGTCGAGGGAGGCCACCCGCTCCACTGTACGGCGGGTGACGTGCGTGGTGCGCTCGTCGAGGAGGAACGCGAAGCTCGAACGGTCACCGCGAACGCCGCCCCGGCCCGGCTTTCCCGCCGGAATCAGGTCGTACAGTTCCCGCCCGGTGAGGCCGGGCACGACGTCCGCCGTCCCGGTGCCACAGGACTGTGCCAGGTAACGCACGGCGGCAGCAGCCTTCTCCGGCTCCAGGAACGGCACCATGCTCACCAGGAGCTGCCCCTGGTAGCCGGCGGCGTAGACCTCGTCGTACGACTTGCCGTACTCGGAGTTGAACTTGCTCACCCGGCCGTGCACGACACCGAGGTTGGTCAACACGGCCTGCAGGTCGTCCAGCAGGGCCGGGCTGTCCAGACAGATCGCCCACTTCGGCGCGGTCGCCGTCGTCACGTAGGCGTCGAGCGCGAGCCCGCGCAGGAAGGCCAGCACCATGTCGCGGGGGGAGCGCAGCACCGCGTCGGGGATCCGCTTTTCGGATGCCCGTGAGCCACAGCCGAGCTCCGTCATGAACTCCACGACCGTCTTGGACGACAGGACCACCGCCGGGCACTTGCCGGGCTGCCGGTCGATCCGGGCGGTCAGCCCGAACACCGACTGCCAGGCTGCCTGGATCCGCTCCAGCACCGAGTCGACCGAGTTGGTGATGGTGATCGTCCAGTTGCTGCGGCTGGTGTGCCCCTCGGTGGCGTAGGCACCGAGGAGGAGTGCCAACTCCTCCGTCATCTCCTGCGGCAGCGTCACCGACCGCTGGTTCCCGTAGGACCGAGAGGTCACCACGTCGCGCAGGCTCGCCGGGACGGACGACCACAGGTCGGCACCGTACTGGGTAGCGACGTGGTCACCCGGCTGGAGCTCACCCAGCGTCTTCCAGACCAGTCCACCCTCACCGGCGGTGAGCAGCCGGTGCGGATAGGTACCGGTCACCGAGTGCCCCGAGCGGAGCGTGGCCGTCCGCACCGGACGTACCCCGCCGTAGTAGAACGCGTCGGTCTTGCGGTCACCATCCAGGGAGGAGATCTTGAGGAACTCCGCCCGGAAGGTGTCCTCCGCCTCGCCCTGGTAGAGGCTGCCCATTCGGACGAGCCCATCCCCGGAGGCCACCAGGGTCTCCCCGACGACGCACTTGGAGATCGCCCCGGAGATGAACGGCTGGACGGCCGCCATCATCCGCACGTGCCCCATCGGCGCGATGGACCGCTCGCCCATGGCGCAGTCGAAGACCGGGTAGTGCTCCGGCTTCAGGCCGGGGGCGTCCACCACGTGACCGTGGTCGGCGATGTGCTCGACGATCGCCTCGACCTGCTCCTCGGGGTAGCCGAGGCTGCGCAGGGCACGCGGGACGGTCTGGTTGACGATCTGCATCGAGCCGCCGCCGACCAGCTTCTTGAACTTGACCAGCGCCAAATCGGGCTCGACGCCGGTGGTGTCGCAGTCCATCATCAGGCCGATGGTGTTGTGGCTGACGAAGCCGCCCGCGACGTAGGTGACGTTCTCCGGCACGGAGAGGTCGTAGGTCGGCTGGACGCCGCCGTCCTCGTTTGCCGCGACCTGCTCGAAGAGGTAGTCGAGGGCGTGGCCGAGCCGGTCGTCGCCGGTCTCGGCGAACAACCGCAGCGCCACCGCCCGGGGCACGCCGCCGGTCTTGCGCAGCGACTGGGTGACCCCCGAGCGCAGCTCGTGGCCGGCCGGCACCAGCAGGTCCCACACCGCAGCCGGCAGGTGGATCCGGTCCCGGTTTCCGCTCTGCACCATGTCAGAGGCGATCAGGTCGGCCTTTCGGCCGCCGACGAAGCCGACGATCTCGTCGAAGGCGATCGCGTGCGCGGTGTTGCGCAGCCGCACCTGCCACACGTCGGAGCCCAGGCCGCTGGTCGTCCGTCGGGTGGTCGTGGCCATCCCCAGCGCCAGCAGCAGGGTACGGACCTCGGCCGCGAAGCCCTCGGCGGAGGTCGACAGCGACGGCACCCCGGCGGCCACCGTGCCGTCGGCCTCGAAGAGGCCCCGCAGGAACGCCGCGTAGACGGTGACGTCGTTGGTCTCCAGCAGCGCGGACGGCACCAGGGGGGTCCAGCCCTTGCCGGTGTGGTCGACGCCGGGCAGCGTCTTGGCGAACCCGGCCGCCTGCCACCACCGGGCCAGCCGCACCGAGTGGAAGCTCACCTCCTGGTAGCCGCCCTGCGCGGCGACCACCGGCTCCAAGCCGAACAGTCCCTTGCCGAGCACCCGGAGCCGCTCGACGACGTCGAGGTCCGTGTCGGCCACGCAGAACCGGAGGCCCTTGGCGTGCAGGCTGCCGTCACCCATGAAGTAGCCGACGAGTTCGGCGAGGTCCGCGTCGACGGCGTCCGGGACGTACAGCCGACGGTCGTCGGTGTAGTAGGCCTGGTCGAGCACGGGCAGCGGCACCCGACGGGGCCCGCCCACCAGCGTGCCGAGCTGGATCGGCACCAGGTCGCCCTCGGCGACCTCGGCCATCCGCTTCCACACCCACGCACCGGACTCCGGGTCGACGACCTTGATCCGGTGCGCCAGGGTGCCCTGGATCCGGTAGCCGCCGTCGGTCACGATCCGCCGGGTCGGCTCCTCGCCGTTGACGAAGAACTTCGTCGCCGCACGGGGCCCCTCGTCGGTGGAGACCCGCAGGTCCAGGTCCTGCCAACGGTCGCCGTACACGTCGCCGATCTCGCCGAGGCGGACCAGCCCGCGATCGGTAGTCACCATGGTGTCGGCGGTCAGGCAGCCGGTCGGCGCGAGCACCGCGGCCTGCGAGTTGCGCCAGCCGTGCCTGTCGCCGACCTTGTTGCCCTGGGTCCACTGCTTCGTGGCCTCCCGGACGATCGCGGTGGCGACGGTGCCCGTGGGCTTGATCTCGTCGTTGGCGGCGGCGTGCTTGCGCATGACCCGCTTGTGCGGCTCGGCGTTGCGGGCGTAGCCGTCGTACGCGCCGACGATGCCGGCCAGCTCGGCCGAGCGGCGGTACGCCGTGCCGGTCATCAGCGAGGTGATGGCGGCGGCGACGGAGCGGCCCTGCTCCGAGTCGTACGGCAGGCCCGTGGCCATCAGCAGCGCGCCGAGGTTGGCGTACCCGATGCCGAGCTGCCGGTAGGCGCGGGTGGTCTCGCCGATCCGCTCGGTCGGGAAGTCGGCGAAGCAGATCGAGATGTCCATCGCGGTGATGACGAACTCGACCGAGCGGACGAACTTCTCCACCTCGAACCCGCCGTCGGCCCGCAGGAACTTCATCAGGTTCAGCGAGGCCAGGTTGCAGGAGGAATTGTCCAAATGAAGGTACTCACTACATGGATTAGATGCGGTGATTCGTCCGGTTTCCGGGCAGGTGTGCCAGTCGTTGATGGTGTCGTCGTACTGCAGGCCGGGGTCGGCACACTCCCAGGCGGCCTGGGCGATGGTGCGGAACAGCTTCTTGGCGTCGATGGTCTCGATGGTCTGCCCGTCGAGCCGGCCGCGCAGGTCGAAGCCGCCGCCGTTCTCCACGGCCGACATGAACTCGTCGGAGACGCGCACCGAGTTGTTGGCGTTCTGGTACTGCACGCTGACGATGTCGTTGCCGCCGAGGTCCATGTCGAAACCGGCGTCCCGCAGCGCGCGGATCTTGTCCTCCTCGCGCGCCTTGGTGATCACGAACTCCTCGATGTCCGGGTGGTCGACGTCGAGGATGACCATCTTCGCCGCGCGCCGGGTGGCGCCGCCGGACTTGATCGTGCCGGCGGAGGCGTCCGCGCCGCGCATGAAGCTGACCGGGCCGGAGGCGGTGCCGCCGGAGGAGAGCAGCTCCCGGGAGGAGCGGATCCGAGAGAGGTTGACCCCGGATCCGGAGCCGCCCTTGAAGATCAGCCCCTCCTCCTTGTACCAGTCCAGGATCGAGTCCATCGAATCATCCACGGAGAGGATGAAGCAGTTGTGCACCCGGAGGTTGCCGGCGAGGAACTCGCCGCTCTCCGTCTGGATGTCGTAGACCTCCATCGCGCCGAGCGGCTCGATGCGGTCGATCTTCAGCCGCTTGACGCCGCCGGCCGACCGGCCGGCCTTCGCGAAGCTCTGCTCCAGCTTGGCCATCTTCTCCGCGCCGACGAACCCGATGTGGGTGGCGAAGAGGTCCCGGTCGCCGTCGTTCTGGATCCGGACCGACCAGCAGCCCTTGCGGTTCGGACGCGGGTCCGGCTTGTGCGCGACGCGGGAGAAGATCCCGAACCGCAGCAGCAGGCTCTGCACGCCCCGGATCAGCTGCTCCGAGACCATGTCCACCGCGACGAGCGTCGAGTGCTCGCGTGCGGAGACGTAACCCTCGGCCTGGAAGATGCTGCGCAGGTACGCCGCGACGACCGGCAACGGCGCGGTGAAGAGCCGCTGCGGCACCTCCGTCTCGACGCCGCGCGTGAGCAGGTCCCACTTCTGCACGAACGGGCGCAGGTGCTCGCCGTAGAGGCGGGTGCGCCGGCAGTCCAGCTCGTCGCTCTGCGTGGTCACCGTGCGCTCGTGCCGGTGCGCGCCGCCGAAGACCTCGTCGAGGGTGCCGGTGACCCAGCCCAACTCGTCGTCGTTGACGGTCATCGCCTCGATCGTCAACGACCGGTTCGTGCCCTCGTCGTACTGCCCCACGAACCCGTCGGACTGCAACCAGCCGGCGAGCGCGGCCTCACGGATCTCCCGCAGATCGATCTCGCTCTCGCCATACGCGTAGGTGCGGTGCCATTCCAACGTGTCGCCGGGCGCGAGCGTGCCGGCCTCGACCCAGTGGCCCGTGCCGACGCCCGTGCTCTTCCACACCACGTGGTCCGGCGTGACGTCGAGCTGGTAACCCGCCTTGGTGTGCAGTCGGATCACCTCGCGCACCCCGTTGGCCTTGACGGCGACGATCCTGGTCAGGCCGCTACCGTCGTACACCTTGGCCCCGACGGCGTTCTCCTCGACCAGCTTGCCGATCGGCACCAGGCCGCCGGGCGTGCTGACCAGCGAGTCGTAGGGCAGGCACGCGCTGACCTGCTGGGGTGAGGGCGTGCCGACGTTGAACCAGACCGGCGAGTTGAAGCTGAACACCTGGTGCAGCAGCATCCAGGTCAGCTCGTGGCCGAACACCTCGGCGTCGGCCGGGGTGGCGAAGTAGCCGTGCTCCTCGCCGGCGGCGCGGTAGGTGCTGACCACCCGGTCGATGAGCTGCCGCAGCGACCACTCCCGCTCCGGTGTGCCGACGGCGCCCCGGAAATACTTGGTGGTGACGATGTTGGCCGCGTTGACGCTCCAGGACTCGGGGAACTCGACCCCGCGCTGCTCGAAGTTGATCGAGCCGTCCCGCCAGTTCGTCATCACGACGTCGCGACGCTCCCACGCCACCTCGTCGTACGGGTGGACCCCGTCGGTGGTCCACACCCGCTCGACCTTCAGACCGGTGCTGGCCTTCGTCCGCGTCCGGCTGGCTGTCACGCCGTCCCCCGCCATCTCATCCGCCCCCTCGTCTGCGCGGTCACCCACCGCGCGTCCAAACTGTCAGAAACCAGAAAAAATCAGGTGGTACGGCCGGCGGCCCCCGCCGCGGCCACCCCGTCGCCGGTCCCGGCGCCCTCCCGGGCGCGGGCGGCCGCCCGTAGGGTCTCGATCTCGCGCTCGAAGTCCGCGAGGGAGTCGAACGAGCGGTAGACGCTGGCAAAGCGCAGGTAGGCCACCTCGTCCAGGTCGCGCAGTGGGCCCAGGATCGCCAGGCCCACGTCGTGGCTGGGGATCTCGGCGGCCCCCTTGGCCCGGATGGTCTCCTCGACCTTCTGGGCGAGCAGGGCGATCGAGTCCTCGTCGACCGGGCGCCCCTGGCACGCCTTGCGCACCCCGCCGGCGATCTTCAGACGGCTGAACGGCTCGGTCACCCCGCTGCGCTTGACCACCGCGAGCACCGCCTCCTCGACGGTGGTGAACCGCTTGCCGCACTCGGGGCAGGACCGCCGCCGGCGGATCAACTGGCCGTCGTCGGCCTCCCTCGAGTCGACGACCCGGGAGTCGGCGTGCCGGCAGTACGGGCACCGCATCGCCTGACCTCCTTCATCGACGGCGGGCCGACAGGCACCCCGGGCACGCGAAACCGCGGCGCCGGCCCCGCCCGGGGGCCGCCACCGGTGCGGTAGCGGGAAGTGCGGTCGGTAGTCGAACCCAACCTGTAGGCGACTAACGCCCGTGTGACTACTACATCTAGGGGTTGACCGTATGCGCCCGGCGGACCGTGGTCAAGTTCGTCGGGGCGTGTCCGGCGGGTCACCAGAATCACGCCACCACCCCGCCGCCACGTTGCCGCCGAAAGCCCAACGCGGGACGCCCGCCCCCGGTCACGCCCCCGCCACCCGCCACCCGCCACAGCCGGAACGGTACGGCCGGGCAGATATCGAACTGGCGTTCGAGCGCGCGTACCATTTATCAGAACAGGCGTTCGGCCTTCCCGGTTTCCGACTCCGACACGCCGACGAAGGTCGTACAGATGTTTGAAAATGACCGATCCCACCTATACGGTCAAGAACAACCGGGCCGGCGAGCACGCGGACCGGTCGAGGCACCCCGCGCGGCTGCACCCCCGCACGCCCACGGGCCGCCGTGGGCAACCAGCGCCGACCAGGGAGGACGGACGTGACCGAGGACCGGGCCAGCCGGCCGAAGAACCCGCAGCAGAGCACCGAGGCGGGTCCGCCGGCCACCCGGCGCCCCCGCGCCGCGCGCAGCCGGGCCGCTCAGCCGGCCGTGCGCCCGGTCACCCCGATGGTCAGCACCTTCCCCGACCCGGCCACGGTCGACCTGACCGCCCGGCAGCGCCGCATCCTGGAGTTCATCCGCACCTGGGTCGACCGGCACGGCTACCCGCCGAGCGTGCGGGAGATCGGCGAGGCCGTCGGGCTCGTCTCCCCGTCCAGCGTCGCCTACCAGCTCAAGGAGCTGGAGAAGAAGGGCTTCCTGCGGCGCGACCCGAACCGCCCGCGCGCGGTGGACGTCCGGGCTCCCAGCGACACCCTCGACGACGAGGCGAGCCGCTCGCAGCGCCCCACCCCGGCGTACGTGCCCATGCTCGGCCGGATCGCCGCCGGTGGCCCCATCCTCGCCGAGCAGGCGGTGGAGGACGTCTTCCCCCTTCCCCGCGAGCTGGTGGGCGAGGGCGAGGTCTTCATGCTCCAGGTCAAGGGCGACTCGATGCTCGACGCGGCGATCTGCGACGGCGACTGGGTGGTGGTGCGGCAGCAGCCGAACGCCGAGGCCGGCGACATCGTCGCCGCGATGCTCGACGGCGAGGCGACCGTGAAGACCTACCGCCGCCGCGACGGGCACGTCTGGCTGATGCCGCAGAACCCGGCCTTCGACCCGATCCCGGGCGACGACGCCACCATCATGGGCCGGGTCGTCGCCGTCCTGCGCCGCATCTGACCTGCCAGCACCGCTGACCCGCACGGGCACCGTTGACCCGCCGGTGGCGTCAGTACCGGTCGCCCCGATACTCGCGACCGCCGCCGGGCGGCTGGCCGTAGCCGCCGCGCTCGTCTCCGGGCCCGCCGTCGCCACGCCGGCCCCCGCGCGGGTCCCGGGGGGCCTGTCCCCGCCGGGGCGGCTCGGCCCGCCCGCCGTATACCCCGCCCCGGCCGGGCTGACCCGCCCCGCCCGGCTGGGCCGCTCCACCGCCCCCGGCGGGAGGAACTCCCCCGGGCTGCGCGCCGCCGTAGCCACCACCGGCGGGGCGGCCACCGTCGCCGCCGTACACGCCGCCGCCCTGGGGCCGGCCGCCGCCGGCCGGTCGGCCACCGCCACCGCCGTACACACCGCCGGAGGGCGGGCGCGGCCCGGCTGCGGGGGCCGGGGCGGCGCCGTAGCCGCCACCGCCGGCCGGCACTCCGCCGTAGACGCCACCCCGGCCCCGGCCGCCGCCGGGCGGCGGGCCCTCGACCGGCCGCCGCCGGGCGGGCCCGCCCGGGCCGGCGTTGAGCGGGAACTCGTCACGCTCCGGCAGGTCGGCGTCGCCTGAGGGGTCGCCGGGCGGCGCAGGACGCCGCCGGGCCCGGACAATGCCGACGATGCCCGCGCCGACCATGAGGGCGCCGATCACGCCGACCGCCGCGATGAGGTACGTGATCTCGTCGAGGCTCAGCCCTTCCATCCAGGACTTCTCCGCCGCCGGCTTCGGCGCGCCGGCGTCGCCGCCGTTCAGCGCCTCGGCGCCGGTGGCGGCGGGGGTGTAGGCGAGGATCTCGATGGCCTCGTCCTGGCCCAGCTCGCCGCCGTCGGAGACGGTGACGAACGACTTGCCGTCCGGGGTGTAGGAGATCGCCTCGCCGAACGGGTCCGTCAGCGGGGTCACGCGGGGTTTGCCGCCGGTCAGTGCGCCGACGATGTCGCCGCCGGAGACGTCGTACTCGAAGGCGTCCGCGTACGTGCGCAGCACCACCTTCTTGCCGTCTGGCGAGCGTGCGGCGCCGGTGATGGCGACCCGGCCGATGGTGTTGAGCACGTTCGGGGTGTTCGTCTTCGGCAGCGAGACCTCGCCGACCCTGGTCATCGGCACGGGGTCGGTGTCGCCGCTGTTGAGCTTGCCCTCCGGGGTGAAGATCTCGGCCTTGCCGCTGGCCACCTTCGTGATGATCAGCGGCTTGCCGTCGTCGCTGATCAGCAGCGCCTCGGCGTCGTGCGGCTTCTTCTCCGGGTACGACAGCCGGTGCAGCACCGGCCGGGCCGATCCGTCGACCGGCATGCTCCACACGGCGACCCGCTCGCGCCGCTGGGTGCTGGTGATGTTGTCGCCGATGTCGGCGATCCACAGCTTCTCGCCGTCCGGCGAGAGCGCCAGGTCCTCCGTGTCGAGCGGGCCGTTGCCCGAGTAGCGGACCTCCTTCGACAGCTGACACTTGGCGTCGAGGAAGAACACCCGCTTGCGTGCCTCGATGGTGGTGCCGTCGTTGATCACGACGTAGCCGCTCCTGGTGGCCACCAGGCCGGAGAGCTCGCGCAGCCGCTCGTCGGTGATCGCGCAGCGCTTCTTGCCGGGGGTCGGCTCGGGGGCTGCGGCCCCGGGGGCGGGCGCGGCCAGGGCGACTCCGGTGAGCGCCACGGTCGCCCCGAGCAAGCCGAGGGCAGCCGTGGCCGACGAAACAGCGCGGCGCATGGGGTCAGTGTCGCATGCCCGGGTGAACGCGAGGGGCACGCCGGACCGCCCGTCGCGGGCGGCGGCGGCCCCCCGCTGCCCGTGCCCCGCGCCGGGGCCGGGCCGGGCTCACCGGACGGTGGCGGCGACGCGCCCCTCGTCAGCGGCGTACGGCGCCAGCTCGGCGGCGAGCGCCTCGCTGACCCGCACGTGCAGCATCGTGCCCTCCGGCAGGTGCGCGGAGCTGAGCACCTCGCCCTGCCGGTGCACCCGGGCGACCAGGTCCCCCCGGTCGTACGGCAGCACGGCCCGGACCTCCACGGCCGGGCTGGGCAGCCGCGCCTCGATCGACGCCCGCACCTCGTCGATCCCCCGCCCGGAGCGGGCCGAGGTGAACACGGCGTCGGGCCAGAGCCGCTTGAGCCGCAGCAGGGTCTCCTCGTCTGCCGCGTCGGTCTTGTTGACCACCAGCAGCTCGGGCAGCCGGTCCGCGCCCACCTCGGCGAGCACCTCGCGGACCGCCCGGACCTGCTCCTCCGGGTCCGGGTGGGCGCCGTCGACGACGTGCACCACCAGGTCGGACTCGGCGACCTCCTCCAGCGTCGAACGGAACGCCTCGACGATCTGGTGCGGCAGGTGCCGGACGAACCCGACGGTGTCGGACAGGGTGTAGATCCGCCCGTCCGGGGCGGTGGCCTTGCGGGTGGTCGGGTCCAGGGTGGCGAACAGGGCGTCCTCCACCAGCACGCCGGCCCCGGTCAGCCGGTTGAGCAGGCTGGACTTGCCGGCGTTGGTGTAGCCGGCGATGGCCACGGCGGGCACCGAGTTGCGGGACCGGCGGGCGCGCTTGGTCTGGCGCACGGTGCGCATGGCCTTGATCTCGCGGCGCAGCCGGGCGATGCGGTGCCGGATGCGGCGCCGGTCGGTCTCCAGCTTGGTCTCACCGGGGCCACGGACGCCCACGCCGCCGCCCGCGCCGCCGCCGCGCCCGGAACCACCGGTCTGCCGGGACAGCGTCTCGCCCCAGCCGCGCAGCCGGGGCAGCAGGTATTCGAGCTGGGCCAGCTCGACCTGCGCCCGGCCCTCCTTGCTCTTGGCGTGCTGGGCGAAGATGTCGAGGATCAGGGCGGTGCGGTCGACCACCTTGACCTTGGTGCGCTGCTCCAGGTTGCGCAGCTGGGACGGGGACAGCTCCCCGTCGCAGATCACCGTGTCGGCGCCGCTGGCGAGCACCACCGCGCCGAGGTCGTCGACCTTGCCCCGGCCGATGTAGGTCGCGGGGTCGGGGCGGCTGCGGCGCTGGATCAGCCCCTCGAGCACCTGCGAGCCGGCCGTCTCGGCCAGCTGCGCCAGCTCGGTGAGGGAGTTCTCGGCGTCGGTCTGGGTGCCCTCGGTCCAGACGCCGACGAGCACGACCCGCTCCAGCCGGAGCTGGCGGTATTCGACCTCGGTGACGTCGGTGAGCTCGGTGGAGAGGCCAGGGACCCGCCGCAGCGCCTGCCGCTCCGACAGCTCGAACTCCCCGGTGGTCGCCTCGAGCTCGTCGTCCGTGAAGGGTACGTGGGTCTCCTGGTCGCGCAAGCTGCGCCTCCTGTCCGTTCTGTGCCGTAGCGACGGATTCTGTCGCGTACGGCCAATCCTGACATGTGTCAACGCCGGACGCACCCGCTATATGCCCGTCGCGTGGACCACCGAACGTGGGGGTGAGTGCTCCGCGATCCGGGCGGGCGAGTAGAAATGCGGGGCGAGGAACGACCGACCCCGATCAGCGTTGACGGAGGGAATCCTGTGGCCATCACCCGACTTCCGAGCGCGGGATTCTCGATCACGATTCGGATCTCCGTGCCGGCGGACGCCTCCTCGATCGGCCGGCTGACCACCTCCGTCGGCGAGGCCGGGGCGATCGTCACCGCGCTGGACGTGGTCGACTCCGACCCGACCCACGTGCTGGTCGACCTGACCTGCGACACCGCCGACACCGGCCACGCCGACCAGGTCGTCGACGCGCTCACCGCCCTGGACGGGGTGGACGTGCGCAAGGTCTCCGACCGGACGTTCCTGCTGCACCTCGGCGGCAAGATCGAGGTGAGTTCCAAGGTCGCGCTGCGCAACCGCGACGAGCTGTCGCGGGCGTACACGCCGGGGGTGGCCCGGGTCTGCATGGCGATCGCGGAGAACCCGGCCGACGCCCGGCGGCTGACCATCAAGCGCAACACGGTCGCGGTGGTCAGCGACGGCTCGGCGGTGCTCGGCCTGGGCAACCTCGGGCCGGCGGCGTCGCTGCCGGTGATGGAGGGCAAGGCGGCGCTGTTCAAGCGCTTCGGCGGGGTGGACGCCTGGCCGGTGGTCCTCGACACCCAGGACACCGACGAGATCGTGGCGATCGTCAAGGCGATCGCGCCCGCGTACGGCGGGATCAACCTGGAGGACATCGCCGCGCCGCGGTGCTTCGAGATCGAGTCCCGGCTGCGCGCGGCGCTGGACATCCCGGTCTTCCACGACGACCAGCACGGCACGGCGATCTGCGTGCTGGCCGCGCTGACCAACGCGCTGCGCGTCGTGGGCAAGCGGCTCGCCGACGTGCGGGTGGTCGTCTCCGGTGCGGGCGCGGCCGGCACCGCGATCATGAAGCTGCTGCTGCGCCAGGGCGTCGGCGACATCGTCGCGTACGACCGGCAGGGCGCCCTGCACCGCGGGCTGCCGGACCTCAACCCGGCCTGGCAGTGGCTGGCCGAGAACACCAACAAGGAGAACTACGCCGGCGACCTGGCCGGGGCGGTGTGCGGCGCGGACGTGTTCATCGGGGTGAGCGCGCCCAACCTGCTCACCGGCGACGACGTCGCCACCATGGCCAAGGACGCGATCGTCTTCGCGCTGGCCAACCCGGATCCGGAGGTCGACCCCCGGGAGGCGCGCAAGCACGCCGCCGTGGTCGCGACGGGTCGCTCCGACCAGCCGAACCAGATCAACAACGTGCTCGCCTTCCCGGGCGTGTTCCGGGGCATGCTCGACGCGCACGCCGAGGAGTTCACCGAGGAGATGGCGATCGCCGCCGCCCGGGCGATCGCGGACGTGGTCGGCGAAGACAAGATCAACCCGACGGTCATCGTGCCCAGCGTCTTCGACTCCCGGGTGGCCCCGGCGGTCGCGGCGGCCGTCCGCGCCGCCGCCCAGAACCCCGCCGCGGCGACTCCCCCGCCGGCCGCCGACTCGGGCCCGGCGGACCTCCCGGAGATCGCCGCCACCGCCAGCGCCACCCCCTGATCAGGGGCGGAGGGCTGCGGGATCCAGGGTGCCGGTGGCGATCAGCAGGGCCGGGCCCGCGAGCCAGCAGGAGTCGCCCGTCACCGTGACCGTGAGGCGGCCACCGGGGACGTCGACCGCGATCGTGCCGGCGTCCCGGCCCACGTCCTGCAGGGCGACTGCGGCGACCGCGCAGGCACCCGTGCCGCAGGACAGCGTCTCGGCCGAGCCGCGCTCGTGGACCCGCATCAGCACGTGGCCGTCGGTGCCGTCGACCGGGTCGCCTGGGACGGTGAACTCGACGTTCACCCCGGCCGGGAAGACCGCCTGGTCGAACCCCGGTGCCCGGGTCAGGTCGAGCGCGCCCAGCTCCAACCCGGCCGGCAGGGCGCAGACCAGGTGCGGGTTGCCGACGTCCACGGCGGCGCCGGCGAGGGTCAACCCGCCCTGGGCGGCGGTCGACGTGGCGTACACCCGGGGGCGGCGCATCTCGACGGAGATCGTCTCCCCGTCGACCAGCGCGCGCACGACGCCGGCCCGGGTGGCCACCGGCAGTGCCGCGCCCTCCGGCTGCGCCAGCCCGGTCGCGACGAGGTAGCGGACGAAGACCCGGGCACCGTTGCCGCACATCTCGGCGAACGAGCCGTCGGCGTTCCAGTAGTCCATGAACCACTCGGCCTCGCCGGCCAGGCCCGCGCCCTCGGGGTGCTTGGCGGCCCGCACCACCCGCAGGACGCCGTCCGCGCCGAGGCCCCGCCGCCGGTCGCACAGCGCGGCGACCAGGCCCGGGGTCAGGTCGAGCGCGCCGTCCGGGTCGGGGAGGATGACGAAGTCGTTGCCGGTGCCGTGTCCCTTGGTGAACTCCACGACCCCATCATCGCGCAGTCGCGCCGACGAGACGCAGGGCCGCCTCGGCGTGCCCCGGGTCGGCGGAGTCCAGCCAGTGGATCCGTGGGTCGCGGCGGAACCAGGAGCGCTGCCGGCGGACGAACCGGCGGGTGGCCCGGATCGTCTCGTCGTGCGCCCCGGCCTCGGTCGACTCGCCGGCGAGGAAGCGCAGCACCTGCTGGTAGCCGAGCGCCCGGCTGGCCGTGCGGCCCTCGGCCAGGCCCCGGACCAGCAGGCCCCGGACCTCGGCGACCAGGCCGTCGGCCCACATCCGGTCCACCCGCAGCGCGATCCGCTCGTCCAGCGCCGCGGTGTCCAGGTCGACGCCGAGCTGCACCGCCGGATAGTGCGGGGTGGGTTCGGGCAGCGCCGCCGTGAACGGCGCCCCGGTCAGCTCGATGACCTCCAGGGCCCGGACGATCCGCCGGCCGTTGCCGGGCAGGATGCCCTCGGCCGCCGCCGGGTCCGCCGCGCGCAGGCGGGCGTGCAGGGGTGCCGGGCCGGACTCGGCCAGCTCCGCCTCCAGCCGGGCGCGCACGCCCGGGTCGGTGCCGGGGAACTCGAAGCGCTCCAGCACCGCCCGCACGTACAGCCCGGAGCCGCCGACCAGCAGCGGCACCCGGCCCCGGGCCAGGATGTCGTCGATTGCCGCGCGGGCCAGCCGCTGGTATTCCGCGACGCTGGCCGGCTCGGTCACCGCCCAGATGTCGAGCAGGTGGTGCGGCACCCCGTCCCGCTCGGCCGGGGTGAGCTTCGCCGTGCCGATGTCCATGCCCCGGTAGAGCTGCATCGAGTCGGCGTTGACCACCTCGCCGCCGAGGGCGTGGGCGAGGGCGATGCTCAGCGCCGACTTCCCGGCGGCGGTCGGCCCGACGACGGCGACGACGGTGCCGCTCGCGGCGGCCCCGTCGGTGCCGGTGCCGCGCCCGGTCGGCCCGTTCGCGCTCACGCCCGCTCCCAGGTCGCCACGAAGTAGGCGACGCCGTAGGGCGCGCCGTGATAGGTCAGCCGGCCGCGCCAGTCGCCGCCCGCCGCCCGGGTCGCGCCGGCCAGCACCTGCCAGGGCGCGCGCCCGGCGACCTTCAGTCGCGCCGACAGCGCCGGGTCCAGGCCGAGCAGCGCCTCGGCGTCCGCGCCGGCCAGGGCTCGGGCCACCCCGTCGTCGTACGCCCCCGCGCGCGGGTCGGCGTAGCCGGGCGCATTCGTCCCGTGGCACGCCGAGCCGTCACCGAGCACGAGCAGCGCCACCCGGGGGCGGTGCTGGTGCACCTGCCCGGCCAGCGAGGCCAGCTCGGCGGCGGTCGCCTCGGCGTCCACCTGGGCGGCGGCGACCGGCACCCGGATCCGGTGCCGGGCGAGCAGCCACGCGCCCACGGTCAGGCTCAGCGGCAGCGCCTGCCCGCCGACGGTCACCGGGACGTCGCCGCCCGCCGAAGCGGCGTGCGGCGGGAGCGGGGTGTCGTCCGGCCCGGCGGGGAGCGGGACGGACAGGTCGGCTCCCCACGGGCGGAAGGAGCCGACGGCCGGCGGCGCGATCCACCCGGTCGCCGGCCCCGCGCCCAGCAGCACCAGGCCGTCGGGGGCGCAGGCGAGCAGCCGGGCCACGGCGTGGTCGGCGGCGCGGCGGAGGTCGTCCAGCTCAGCGGCGGCGGCGCCGGCCAACTCGGGCACGATCAGGGGCGGGTGGGGGCAGACGGCGGCGGCGACCAGAGGCACCCGTTCACCGTAGCGGGACCCACCGGTGCGTCCCCGCGCCGATCCGGTCATCCGGGGGCTAGGACACCGTATGGTCACGGTCGACGACAGGCGCTCGACGCGGACGGGGGCGGACCTGTGACAATGCCGGGAGTAACTTTGCTGCGCCGTGGCGGCGATCGCGGGCCCTGGTCCGTCGACGCCGGGAGAACGAGGATGGACACATGAGCGACTGGACGGCCTTCGGACGGGTGGACGCGGACGGCACCGTGTACGTCAAGACCGCCGAGGGCGAGCGAGTGGTCGGATCCTGGCAGGCGGGCGCTCCGGAGGAGGGACTGGCCCACTTCGCCCGCCGCTTCGCGGACCTGGTCACCGAGGTGGACCTGACCGAGGCACGGCTCAACTCTGGCGCGGCGGACGCCGGACACTCGTCGACCACGATCCGCCGGATCCGCGCTTCCCTGGCCGAGGCGCACGTCGTCGGCGACATCGACGCCCTGGCCGCGCGGCTGGAGAAGCTCGCCGCGGTCGCCGAGGAGAAGGCCGGCGAGGCCCGCGCCGCGCGGGAGGCCGCCCGGGGCGAGGCCCTCGCGCGCAAGACCACCCTCGTGGAGGAGGCGGAGAAGCTGGCCGCCGAGTCGACCGGCTGGAAGACCGCCGGGGACCGGCTGAAGGAGATCCTCGACGAGTGGAAGACCATCCGGGGCGTCGACAAGAAGGCCGACGGCGAGCTGTGGAAGCGGTTCGCCGCCGCCCGGGACGGCTTCACCCGCCGCCGGGGCGCCCACTTCGCCTCCCTGGACTCGCAGCGCAAGCAGGCGCAGCAGGTCAAGGAGGATCTGGTCGCCGAGGCGGAGAAGCTACAGGAGTCCACCGACTGGGCGGCCACCGCCAACCAGCTCAAGGACCTGATGACCCAGTGGAAGGCCGCCCCGCGCGCCGCCAAGGAGGCCGAGCAGAAGCTCTGGGAACGGTTCCGGGCGGCCCAGGACGCGTTCTTCACCCGGCGCAGCGAGGTGTTCTCGGCGCGGGACAACGAGCAGCGGGCCAACCTGGAGCGCAAGCAGGCGCTGCTCGCCGAGGCGGAGGCGCTCGACGTCGACGCCGACCCGAAGGGCGCTCAGGCCAAGCTGCGCGAGATCCAGGCGCAGTGGCACGAGGCCGGCCGGGTGCCGAGGGAGGCCGCCGCCGGGCTGGAGCGGCGGCTGCGGGTGATCGACGACAAGGTCCGCGAGGTGATGGACTCGGCGTGGCGCCGGACCACCAAGGAGGACAACCCGCTGCTGGCCCAGATGCGCTCGCAGGTGGCGGAGGCCGAGGAGCGGCTGACCCGGGCCCAGGCCGCCGGGGACAGCCGGCGGATCAAGGAGGCCGAGCAGGCCCTCGCGTCGAAGCGGCAGTTCCTCCAACTCGCGGAGCAGGCCGGCTGAGCTGACCACCCCGGGAGCCCCCGGTCCCCCACGCGGGACCGGGGGCTCCCGTCTGCGCCCCGCACCGCCCGGCGCACCCTGTCGGCGGGCGGTCGCTGGCGGGCACCACGAGCAGCACGCGCCCGCCGCGCCACGGACAACGCGCGCCACGGACAACGCGGCACGCCCAGCCAGGTTGACGCATCGAGGTCAGCTGATGACAATGGTCCGCGGAGCCAGGTAGCAGCACCGGCGCGAGGGGCACCGGCGGCGGTATTGCCGTCGCGAGTCGCCGGTTCACCGCGAGCGGTCGCGTCCGCGTCGTCGCCGCATCCCGCATTCCGCGTTTCCGGTCGGCACACCGTCGTACCCGGTCGGCAGGCTGCCGTCCCGGTCGGCACGCCGTCGGCACGCCGCCTGCGGGCACCGGGCGATGACCCTCCCGTGGTTTCCCGCCCGCGCCGCCAGCTGCGGCAGCGGGCATCCGAAGTGGAGTCCGCATGCACCCATCCACCGCCCTCGGCGGCGCGCTCACCGCGCTCGCCACCGCTGCGGCCGGCGTCCTCGTCGCCGCCGCTGTCGGCACCGCACCGGCGGCGGCTGCCGCCGGCGGCACCGGCACCGGCTACCTGCACACCAACGGCAACAAGATCGTCGACAGCACCGGCGCGACGGTCCGCCTGACCGGGATCAACTGGTTCGGCATGGAGACCGACAACAAGACCTTCCACGGCCTGTGGTCGAACAACCCGTGGCGCGGCCAGCTCGACACGATGGCGCGCCTCGGCTACAACACGCTGCGCATCCCGTACTCGAACGACGCGCTGAAGCCGGGAGCGGCGGCGAGCGGCATCAACGACTTCGTGAACCCGGACCTGGTGGGGCTGTCTCCGCTCCAGATCCTCGACAAGGTCATCGACTACGCGGGCGGCAAGGGGATGCGGGTCATCCTGGACCGGCACCGGCCGACCGCGGCCGGGCAGTCGCCGCTCTGGTACACCTCCACGGTCTCGGAGGCGACCTGGATCAACGACTGGAAGATGCTGACCCAGCGGTACGCGAACAACCCCACCGTCATCGGCGCGGACCTGCACAACGAGCCGCATGCCGAGGGCACCAACCCGGCGGCCACCGGCGCCTGCTGGGGCTGCGGGGACACCGCGCGGGACTGGCGGCTGGCCGCCGAGCGGGCCGGCAACGCGATCCTCGGGGTGCAGCCGAACTGGCTGATCTTCGTCGAGGGCGTGAGCTGCCCCAGCGGCGGGCTGTCGAACGTCTGGGACAACGACCCGAGCAACGACGAGGACTGCGGCTGGTGGGGCGGCAACCTCTCCAAGGCCGGCGAGTTCCCCGTCCGGCTGAACGTGGCGAACCGGCTGGTCTACTCCCCGCACGAGTACGCCACCAGCGTCTACGAGCAGAACTGGTTCAAGGCCCCGGACTACCCGGCGAACCTGCCGGCGATCTGGGACAAGTACTGGGGTTACCTCCACAAGCAGAACATCGCCCCGATCATGATGGGCGAGTTCGGCAGCACCCTGGCCGACCCCCGCGACAAGGTGTGGCTGGAGGACCTGATGGCGTACACCGGCACCGGGGTCAACGGGATGTCCTTCACCTACTGGTCGTGGAACCCCAACTCGGGCGACACCGGCGGCATCGCGCTGGACGACTGGACCAACATCAACACTGCGAAGCAGGCGATCCTCCAGCCGTACCTGATCGCGCCATTGGGCGGCGGGACCGACCCGACGCCGACCGGCAACCCCACGGGTACGCCGACCGGCACCCCCACCGGCACGCCGACCGGCAACCCGACCACCCCGCCCCCGGCGACGGGGTCCTGCACCGCCACCTACAAGCAGGTCAACTCGTGGCAGGGCGGCTTCCAGGGGGAGCTGACGGTCACCAACTCCGGCACCGCCGCCGTGAACCCGTGGTCGGTGACCTGGAGCTGGCCGTCCGGGGTGACCCTGGCCAGCGGCTGGAACGCCACCGTGACCCAGTCCGGCACGACGGTCACCGCCGCCGCGCCGACCTGGTCCGGGTCGCTCGCGGCGGGTGCCTCGGTGACCGTCGGCTTCACCGCCAACGGCGGCGCCGCCGCGCCCGCCACGGTCAAGCTGAACGGCGTCGCCTGCTGAGCCATGGCAGCCGGTGCCCCACCCGGCCCGGCGACCCGCTCCCCGTTGACCCGTAACCGAGCCTCGGCGGCCCGCCCCCCCCCGTGGCGGCCCCCGCTCTGTGGGCACGGACGGGCACCCCATGGCCAGGGTTTT